>JACMPS010000508.1 GCA_014377395.1 Chthonomonadaceae bacterium | reverse complement strand
TGCAGATAGGCGACTTGGAGCGCGTTGGCTTCCGCTTCGGTCAAGCAAAAATTTCGACTGTTCATGCCCGATTATGCCATATCTAAGTAATTTATCTATGAGGCTCGCCGAGAACGCGACATTCTGCTTGTCGTGCAGAAACAACGTGAATTGAGTACGGCGGAGAGGACAACGCTCTGTACGCTGATTGACGCCGTTGAACTCACCAATGCCCGACGCTAGCAAAGCATTGCCGAACTCGCAGAACGGCGTGGTCTCACTCTTTCGGAAATCACTCAACAACTGCAAATTCTTCTGCCGTAATCGTCATGTTCCAAACCTATGTTTCTATCGCACTTGAACGGTTTGTCCACGAACGCGCAGACCTACAATGTGAGTATTCCCGTTGTCTGAGCGGCTTTCATTGTATTTACAAGGTTTTGAACGACTTGGAGATACCGATCCCAATTGTCTGCACCCCAGAGGAGATGTTAGCCAATGAACCCTGAACCAATAAACGATCTGCTGTTCGATCCTATCTTCGACGAGATACACCAGGCGCGACGTGACTACTCGGATAAATTTAACGGCAATTTTAAGTTGGTGCTGGAGGATGCACAACGGCGGCAGGAGACTTCGGGGCGTCCTCTCTGGCGACCAAAAACCGCGAACACACCGAAACAGTCGAGTAGCGAACTTGCGGTAACAGAGGATGATAAGGCGATTGCCGCTTGAGCCGTCAATGCCCCATCCTGCGTAGGCAAAAATGAAAGCATTTCGCCCCTCAGTAGGAGTGAACAAATGTCGCCGCCTGCAAGATTGGCACAAAAAGTGCCAGAATAGAAATGACGATCCCTGTGGGAGCGGACTTTCTATTTTATTTTCAGAGGTGCATATTGAAGGGTATTATCATCGCGGGTGGTCTCGGCACTCGCCTCCGTCCGCTCACATACGGGCGACCAAAGCCACTGGTTTCGGTGGCGAACCGTCCTTTTCTGGAGTATCAAGTCGCCCTGCTCAAGAAATACGGTGTTGACGACATTGTTTTTGCCACGAATTATATGGCGGACAAAATCGAGGCGCACTTCGAGGACGGTTCACGCTTCGGCGTGAAAATGAGATACGCCATCGAAGATCAGCCATTGGGGACGGGCGGAGCCATTCGCAATGCTGCCGACGTGTTTCCCGGTGAAACCGTTGCGGTTTTCAATGGAGACGTGCTGACTGACTTCGATCTCGGCAAGATCATTTCGTTTCATCAGGAGCGGAGTTCGATTGCCACGATCACCCTTTCCGAAGTCCCCAGTCCTCACCCGTTCGGAATTGTCATTCTGGACGAGCGGGGAAAAGTGCTGGAATGGCGTGAGCCGAGCGAAGAATCGAAAAAAGCCCTCTCAACAAATCAAGATGTGATTCAAACCGGAACCGATTTCATCAATGCGGGTTTCTATATTTTGGGTCCTGAATGTATCGAGAGAATTCCACAGGGCAAACCCGCCTCTATCGAACGTGACATTTATCCTCGCTTGATCGCCGACAAAGCCCCGATTTACGGGATTGCTCCCGGTGGTTTCTGGATGGACGTGGGACGTGCCGAGCAACTTCTCATCGCTACACAAAGTGTTCTTTCAGGGGCGGTCAATGTGGCAACTCCCGGCAAGGCAGTGGGAGAGGGAACAACAATCGCCTCTGATGCAAAGGTCAACGAACTGACGGCTATCGGTAAAAATTGTCTTGTCGGCAATGAGTCTGTTCTCGAAAACGTGATTTTGATGGATGGGGTGAAGGTGGGAAATCGGGTGAAGTTAGGCGGCGTGATCGTGGACGAGGAGACCGTCATCGAAGACGAAGTGGTAATCACGGTACGTAGCGGCTCCGGGGGGCTGACTCCGGTGATTGCCGCAGGTTCCGTTCTTTGCAAGGGAACCCGACTGCAAATGTAAAGGCAAGTCAAGCGAAATCAATTCGTTTACTCGCAAATGAGTATGCACCCAAAACAAAGGTATAATGGGTCAGACAGTGAAAATACTGCCTGACCCATTGCTCTTAAAAAGGAAACGTCCCTTGTCCTCACGCGCTCTGATCGAACATATTCTGGAACAAAAATCGTTTGCGGTTTGCGGAGTCTCCCGTGACCACGAGAAATACGGCTACAAAGTCTATCGCTCACTACGTATGGCAGGCTACACCGTTTACGGCGTCAACCCCAACGCAGACGCGATTGACAACGATCCCTGCTACCCTTCGCTGGACAACATTCCCGGTCAGATAGATTGTATTGTTATGGTGACTCAGCCGCTTGTCACCGAGGATATTTTGCAGGTGGCGGGGCGTCTTATGGTTCCCTTTATCTGGATGCAACCCGGCTCTGAATCGAACGCCGCCTACAATCTGGCAAGCTCGAAGGGAATGCAAATCATCTCAGGCGGCCCCTGCATTATGGTGGCGATCAAAGCCCGACGCGCCAAAGTTTAGAAACCTTGCAGTCTTACTTCACTTAAACCAGCGCACACGAAGAGGTTCCGACTCTCTCCCCTTATGCACTTATTTTGTCCCTTGAGGATTAGAACTTCACATCATTGAGAGGGCGTCCTGGGAATAAATTCCCCGGCTACAAAGGCACTCCAATTACAAACACCTGCTCAACGGTTTGCAGGATTTCCACCTGCGTGGACTCAATGCAAACGCAATGGCGATGCTATCTTCTGATTTCTAGGGACAGTTTGTCTCAGCCGGAAATGCGAATTTGGTGTCCGCAGGAAGTCCTGCAGACCGTTGAGCATGTGTTTGTGATTGGGCGCGGGCGGCACGCCTCCGAGCGCGGAATTCATTCCTGCGGCAAATGCACTTTTTAACACATTCTAAAGGTGAGGAAAAGGATTGATTCGTTGAGCCGATTTGCGAACGTAGGCTTAGTTGAAAACGAAAATGCGGGTTGCTCATTTGAGCAACCCGCATTTTTATGTAGGTGAAAGAGAAGAAACCTAGCCGGCGGGCTTGATTTCGACTTTCGCGCCTTCCGCTTCGAACTTGGTCTTGAGGGCTGCTGCGTCGTCTTTATTGACACCCTCTTTGATCTTCGAAGGAGCCGCCTCGACGAGGTCTTTGGCTTCCTTGAGACCCAGAGCGGTCACTTCGCGAACGACTTTGATCACGTTGATCTTTTTGTCGCCTGCGGCTACCAGCACCACGTCAAAGGAGGTGACTTCTTCGACAGGAGCCGCCGCTTCGCCACCACCGCCGCCGGAAGGCATTGCGCCCCCTGCGAACACGGGAGCCGCCGAGACGCCGAAAACTTCTTGCAGAGTCTTGGACAGTTCGGACAATTCCATTACGGACATGGTTTTGATCGCTTCTACGATCTCGTCTTTGGAAAGAGCAGACATTTTTTATTCTCCATAAACGTGCTGAATGACAAGTATCGAGTGACTTAACACTCAGTACTGACCACTCAACACTCATTTTTTCAGGCTTCTACAGGGGTTGCGTCATCGCCACTGCCCTGTTTGTCCGCAATCGCTTGCACGGTGCGAACGAAATCACCGATAACGTTATCCAGAGTTCCGACTAAATCAGCCAGAGGTTTCTGAATTGTGCCGACGAGTGTAGCAAGGATTTGCTCACGCGGAGGCAATTTGGAAAGCGCGGTAACTTGATCCGGGGTATAGATTTTTCCGTCAATAAAGCCGCCCTTGACTTTGATGTCGGGCTTCTTCAAGGCGGTCAGAAAGTCAATCGTCGCTTTTGTGGACGGGACCACGTCGCCTTTTGCAAACATGATGCCTGTCGGACCCGAAAGAAGGGTATCCAACTCCGGGGTAAGCGTATCGCCCAAAGCCCGTTTGAACAGCGTGTTTTTGACAACGTGATATTCCGCGTTTGTGTCGCGCAATTTTTTTCTGAGGATCGTTACCTCGGCAACAGTCAGCCCGCGATACTCGGTCAGAATGGCACCCTTCGACTCGCCAAGAATGGCTTTCAGGTCGGCGATTACCAGATTTTTCTGAGGATTGGGCATAAGTTGTTCCTCGATCTTGTGAAGTGGGGCTTTCCCGAAAAAAATAATTCGGGGTTCGCCCGTTCTGTCCTCTCCCGTAAGGTGAGCAGACAGCGGCGAACCCCGAATTTATGACACAGGCTTGCGCCTGAATGAAATCTAATTCAGAAGTCGTCCCAACCTCGGCGGGCGCGTAAAACGCATTAAATCTTCGGGAGAACTCCCTCGGATACCGGCTGTCTGCGGAGAGGCGAACAGAGATAATTTTTCTAACAAG
>JACMPS010000507.1 GCA_014377395.1 Chthonomonadaceae bacterium | reverse complement strand
GATCAATCCGCTGACGGGCGTGTCAACGTTGCTCTACAACGGTTTGTCTTTTCCCGGTGGACTGGCTATCGGGGCGGATCGTGCTTTCTACGTCACCAACAATTCGGTGGCTCCCGGCTTCGGCTCGGTCATTCGGATACAGGAAGTCCCCGAACCCGGAACCTTCGCACTGGTCTTCGGAATGTTGGGTGGAGCGGCGTTTGTGCTGCGCCGCCGCAAGTAAGTCTCTCAAGCCAGAGGGCTTTCCCTTCCCGATGCACAGGTGGTTTTTGCGTCGGGAAGGGGAATTTCCAACCTCCCTTTAGCAAAATTCCGTTCTTTACCGATAAGGGCTGTGTCACGAGCAAACACAACCGCCTGTAAAAACAGGAAACTCTCTGCGGAGACCGGACTTATCCCGCCTTCACATAATTGTTTTAGAGTGTGTTGAGAAAGTTTGTCTTCGAGGTCAGAAATAAAAAGTGGTCTCACGGCATTAATGTCCTCAGGACTACTGGCGAAGCCGCTAAAAGGGCATTTATTCCGCCGAACCCAAGCAAGACTTTTCTCAACACCTCACTATGGCTCAACCTATCTCCTCTTTGTGGCGCAACTCCAACTTCCTAAAATTGTGGACGGCGAAAACCGTCTCCGATTTCGGTTCGTTGATTAGCGGGACGGCACTTTCCTTCACCGCGATTCTCTTTCTGAAAGCCACCCCGTTTCAACTGAGCCTTTTGATAATCGCCAACTTGCTTCCAAAGTTTCTGACGGGGTTGATCGCAGGGGTCTGGATTGACCGCCTTCCCAGGCGTCCCGTCATGGTTTTTGCGGACATCGGGCGGGCACTTCTTCTTTTGAGTATTCCGATAACCGCCTCAATCGGCAAACTCAATCTCGCTCAATTGTACGGGGTGACGCTCGGAACCGGATTGCTCACCCTGTTTTTCGATCTTGCGGATCGCTCTTATCTGCCGCTTCTTGTTCCTCCCGAATCGTTGATCGAAGCCAACAGCAAACTCACGGCAACCTCCTCTGTGGCGGAATTCAGTGCCTTTTCCCTCGGAGGCTGGCTTGTTCAATCGCTGTCCGCTCCCTTTGCGGTTTTGATAGATGCGATCACGTTTCTGGTTTCCGCAAGTTTTCTCGGCGTGATCCGTAAAGCGGAACCCCGTCCCACCCCGCCCGATAGCCCTACCGGAGTCTACACGGAACTCAAGGAGGGATGGATGACGGTGTGGGGTCATCCTCTTCTCGCCTCGCTCGCGGTCTCGACTCTTCTCATCGGTTTTTCATTTGGCATGATCGGAACAGTGATCGTGGCGTTTATGTCGCGTGATCTGGGGTTTGCACCGGGGATTTTGGGGATGATCTGGGCGCTGGGAGGCATTTCGTCACTGGCGGGGGCTTCGCTGGCGTCTCCGATTTCACGGCGGTTCGGTATTGGGCCGTCCCTTGTCGGCGGACTGTTTTTTGCAGGAGTAGGGATGTTGGTGGTTTCGCTGGGAAGGGGAGCCACAGCCTGGTCGGTGGTTTTGCTGATCGCCAATCAGTTGATTACCGATCCCGCCTACACGTTGTACGAAATCAATCAGGTGAGTTTGCGTCAGGCTCTTGTGCCGGAGCGATTGCAAGGGCGCATGAACGGAACGCTGGAGTTTCTTGGTCTTGGCACTACTTTGTTGGGGGCTTTGCTTGGGGGAGTGTTAGGGCAGTCGCAGGGACTTCGGACAACCTTGATCTTTGGAGCCGGGGTGATGTTGCTGGCTTCTCTCTGCCTCGGTTTATCCCCCATGAGGCGACTGAAAGAGTTGCCTAAAATAGAGGCTTAATCAGGCAGATAATCGCGCTCTTCGACGCCCTCAGCAACGGTTTCAATTGCGGTGAGAGGCTGAAAGAGCAAGATACTCGCCGTGAAGCCATGAATGAAGTTCTGTCCGCCGACAGGTCCCAGTTCCCCGGACGCATGAATTCCGGCGAGAGGCGTTTCCGGGAACGCATTCAACACACAATTCAGATCGTGATTAGGTTCACCGAACAGTGAGACGCCGCGCCCGTTGCAACTGATCAGCAAAATCCCGGCGGGTGCAGGTGCCTCTTGCGCGGCAGTTGCAAACAACATCCGGCGTAATTCCTTGTCGGCGGATTTGGCGTCGCGTACCTGATATTGAACGGTTTGCCCTGCTTCCACCATGTCACCAATCACAATCTCACCTGTTGTGGGGTCGGCACTCAATACGTTTCGGATCACAAAATCGCCCCGATCAAAGTCATCCTGATACTCGTTCATCGCAATCCCGATGAGTAGTCCATTTTGTGCAAGTTCCTGCGCCTCTTCGGGAATCCGCTCCAACACCTCTTCGGCGTACTGAAGCGCGGTTTTCTCGCCAATCGAATACACCACATCATTCTCCGCACGAGTGACCAGAGCGCGTTCGCCAATCGGAGTACACCCCTGACTCAGCACGGTTCGCACCCCGATATTTCCCGTGACCGTCATTCCCACCGCACCCTCGTAATAAACCTGCTTGTGCAAAAGCAAAACGTTTTCGCCTTCTCCGCCGCTCCCGCTCGCCATGCCGCCTACAATGGGAACCCACTCGGTGAAGGTCATCAGGGCGTCCATTGCCTCGACAATCGGGCAGGTATAGGGGTCGCCGAACAGCAGAAAACAGCGTAAATTATCGTCTTCGGGAAGACCAATTTCTTCCCACAAATCCGAATAGCCATGATCACATTCAAGGGTATCGTACATATCTTCGCCCAGATGAAAAGGGGTCAGTTCGACTTCCGGCATCACCCCCGCGAAAAGGCTGATCGCGTGTGCGCCCTCGATTTCGGCACTTTCTCCGATAATCCCCTCGGCGTTGCACCCGATCAGCGTTCCCGGTTCCAGTTCGTGAAAAATCAGGTCAATGATCTCCTGCGCTTTTTCCTTATGATGGTTGGAGAGAAAGACGACGACAAGATCGGGCGCACCCTGCAACTGAAGGCGCAACGAAGCGGTGGCTTCGCGCACAGCGTCAGCGGTGTTGACGAGTCGGCTCAGAGAGGAAGCAAATTGAAGACGGGGCATAGGCATCAAGGACTCGGTCAGTCTGCTCGGCGGCATTAATCGGCACCCGATTGTTGCGCGTTCGGCAAAGTGACATACGGAATTTTTGGTTGTGAAATCGGCGGAAGAGCGAGATAAAGCGGCGTCAGAAGCACTGGGTCATCGCCTCTATCGCCCCTTAAAATTCGAGTTTGTGCAAGGCTCAGTGCCTGAGAAGCCAGCGAAACACTCCTCTTTGCGATACGAAATAAGACGTTGTTCGCCCCCAGAGCGGTTCGATCCTCCGGGGTAAGCAGGGCTTGCGCGTCACCCGTAAAGAGAATATCGGAAATTCCGGCGGTTTGCAAGAGGGTCGGCAACTCATCGAGCGAAATGATCTGGGGCGAGACTTGCGTTTGGAACTCGTTTTCACTCTCCAAAACCTGTATGGCTTTTTCGGCGGCGTGATAAAGCGCGAAATAAACGTCTCGCTTGCGACAGAGGGTCAGCGGAGCCACCACCGACGCCACACCGAAATAATCGGACGCAATCGCCCCTAGAGAATTGACGCCGTAGACGGGCTTCTGGAGGGTGTCCGCCAACATTTTGACGGTCGTGACCGCGACACGGGTTCCGGTGAAAGAGCCGGGACCAATCCCTACCGCAAAATAATCCACCTCTTTTAAGGTCAGATCACAACTCTCCAGAAGACGTACAAGGTCATCGAGCATCCGCTCCGAAAGGTGCATTCGGTGCGTAAAGCGGTATTCTGATAACAGGGTTCTGCCCCGGCTGATCGCTATCGAGCAAACATCACCGGACGTGTCCAGCCCCAGACCGACGCGCTCGAAAAGGGGATCGAGGTTGCTCATTGTGCTTCCGCCCTATGTGCCTCTACCTTAACAGACTCCAACAATTGAGAAAAGCGTGTTCCCCACCCTTTTAAGGTGATTTCCCGTGTGTCTTCCGCCGCGGGAGTGTAGCGCAAATGGATTTCCAGACGCTCTTCTGGCAAAATATTGGTTGCCCTTTCCGCCCATTCGATCACGGTAACGCCTTCACGCTCGAAGTATTCCTCAAAGCCCATCTCCGTCAGTGAGGACGAATCCTCAATGCGGTAAAGGTCGGCGTGGAACAGGGTAAGCCGCCCCCTATGCTCCTGCACGAGCAGATAAGTCGGGCTGTCCACCTCATCATCAATCTCTAACCCAGCGGCAATCCCCTGCGTCAGCGTTGTTTTCCCCGCACCGAGGTCGCCGAAAAGTGCCACGACATCTCCGGCTTTCAGAAGACGCCCCAGCCTCTCCCCGAATGCACGGGTGAGCGCAGGGTTATTCATGGTCAGAGTTGCTTCAGCGGAGCGCATCGGCGATCTCCTCAGCAATAGAACGAGCGGCAAAAACAGGATCAGCGGCTTGCGTAATCGGTCGCCCGATCACCAGATAACTCGCGCCGGCACGGATTGCGTCACCCGGTGTCATCACCCGCGCCTGATCGCCGGGCGCGGAACCCGCAGGGCGCACTCCCGGCGTCACGATCAAAAATTCGGGGTTGGAAATGGCTTCACGAATTGCGGAAATCTCCAATGGGGACGCGATCACGCCGTCACATCCCGCCTTTTGTGCGAGCTGTGCAAGCCGAACAACTTGCCGGGTGATCTCTCCCTCTACATTTAGTTCCGAATTAAGGGCATCTTGCGAAATCGAAGTCAGTACGGTGACTCCCAGCACAAGAGGACGGGAGCCGTTGACTTTGCCCTGTTTCGCGGTGCTTACGGCGGCTTTCAGCATGGCAAAACCACCCGAAGTGTGAACCGTCACGCACCACGCTCCCGACTTTGCGATGCCACGCATGGCACCCGCTACCGTGTTTGGAATGTCGTGGAGTTTCACGTCGTAAAAGATTTTTCCCGCTCCTGCGTTTTGCAGAATATCGAGCGCACCGGGCCCCTCGGAGGTAAGCAGTTCCAGCCCAATCTTAAAGACACCAACTTCCTCTTTAAGAGCGGAAACGAGTTGAGCTGCCTCCGCCGAAGTTTCGACATCAATGGCAACGATGATTCTTTCTTTTGCAAGAGGGGAGAGGGTCAAGAAAAACTCCTATGTTCTATCGTTTTGTTAAGGATTTATTGAGGATAGTGTACCAGAGATAGTGGCGGAAGAGAAAGATCCCAAGCCAACAGAGCAATAGATTGTTACTTCCCAACTCACCATACGTAAGGAGATACAATCTACCGCTCGCTCCACCAGCAGAGTCAGGAAGTAGGTGGTTCAGGAAGTAGGTGGTAAGGATTAGGAAAGACAGATGCGGGAAATCTCACGCAAAGACACAAAGGCGCAAAGAGGAAAGTAGAGAAGAAACGGGCATTTTGTATTGGCTCCCCTCTCCCGGATTTTGGGGGAGTCACCATTGGACGAGATCAGGGTGGGGGCTTCACTCCATGTCTCTTTTTGCTCCAAGACAGGCGGGTGGTTGACTTGTGTCCTTTGCGTAACGTGAGTCACCAAAACTAAATTTTCAACACTCGACGCGACAAAAACCGTCCTTATGCGTCATAACTAAGACATGGAATCAGAAATTGCCTCTCCACCCGCAAAGCGCGGCGTCACACTGCGTTCGATTTTGCTTTCGCTCCTGCTCAGTGCCGTTAATTGCTACTGGGTTACACTTGTTGAGGTGCGGTACTTCACGCTCGACGGCACCAGTTTACCGCTTTTTGTCACGCCCGTTTTCTTTCTTTTTTTGCTGGCACTGGGTAATCTTGTCCTGAGAAAATATGCGCCGAAACTCATGTTCTCGCAAGCCGAGTTGCTCACCGTCTACACCTTTCTGGTCATGGGAACCCTGCTTGCCGGACACGACCTTTTGCAAAACCTGTTTGGTTCGATTGGTCACGCGCACCGCTACGCCTCCCCGGAAAACAACTGGCAAAGCCTCTTTTTTCCTTTGCTTCCCACGTTCTGGCTTGTCTCCGATCCCACCGCTCTCAAAGGCTTTTATCAGGGCAATGTCTCGCCTTATGATCCTGCGATGTGGGGTCCCTTTATCGTGCCGCTTCTGTGGTGGGGACTATTTCTTGGAACTCTGATCAGTGTGTGTTTCTGCCTCAACATTCTTGTGCGCCGCACCTGGGCGGATCACGAACGTCTTTCCTTTCCGATTGTACAGATTCCGCTTGCCCTCACCGAAAACGCGGGCGTGAAAATTCTCTCTTCGCGGCTGATGTGGATTGGTTTCGGCATTGCAATGTTTATTGATCTGCTCAACGGTTTTCACGTTCTCTATCCCTCACTCCCCTATCTTGAATTTGTGAAGCAATACAACATCGGTCAACTTTTCGGGGCGCGTCCCTGGAATGTGCTGAGTGGATTGAACCTTGCGCTTTATCCGTTTGCGATTGGACTGGCGTACTTCGTTCCCCTTGAACTGTCCTTTTCCTGCTGGTTTTTCTTTATCGCACGACTTCTGTTTCAGGTTACGGGGAACGCGGCGGGATGGGACGGGCAGGGCAATCAGGGCTTTCCGTTTTTCGAGCAACAGTCGAGCGGTGCATGGCTTGCGTGGGGCGTGACGATTGCATGGGCACTCCGCAAGCCCGTCAGAGAGGCATGGCGAGAAGCCTTTAAGCGAAACTCAAAGGACCCGGAGGCGCGGCTTTATCGCTATGCGTTTCTGGGAATCGGCGCGGGAATCTTGATTCTGGCGGGGTTCAGTGCAAAACTCGGGCTCTCGTTCTGGGTCGCCTCAATGTTTTTTGGAATCTACTTTCTGCTTGCTCTCACGATCACCCGCGTTCGCGCCGAACTCGGAACGCCGCACGAGATCAACTTTGTCAATCCGCGCACCGTTCTGGTTTCCGTGTTCGGCAGTCAGGAGATCGGAGCAAGTAATCTCACGGCACTTTCCACGATGCACTGGTACAATCGCGGCTATCGTTGCCACCCGATGCCGAACGAACTCGAAGCAATGAAAATAGGCGACTCGGCGGGAATTCGGCGGCGCACGATGATCTTTGTGATCGCCCTTGCGCTTGTCTGGGGATTTGTGTTTGTTTGCTGGGCAAATCTGCACGTCACCTTTACGGACGGTGCCAGATCAAAGGCGGTGGGCTACAAATGGTGGGTGGGCGCGGAGAGTTATGAGCGATTGCAGGGCTGGCTCCAGACACCAAATCACGTCAATTACAATCAACAGGCTTACCTGATCGGCGGTGCCATTCTCACCATTTTCCTCCGGGTGATGCGTGGCTCCTTCCTCTGGTTTCCGTTTCACCCAGCGGGTTATGCCCTTGCGGTCTCCTTTGCAATGGACTATTTCTGGTTTTGTTTCTTTGTGGCGTGGCTGGTCAAAATGCTGATCGTGCGCTTCGGCGGAATGCGTGCCTACCAGACCGCGATCCCGTTTTTCCTCGGCTTGATTCTCGGTGACTATGTCACAGGATCGGTCTGGGTATTGTACGGAGCGATTACGGGAATCCCCGTTTACAAGATTTTCATTTAGCGTGACCTTGATTAGCTACCGATCATCTTTAGATGTACCTTGCAGGGGATACTTCGGCTCAAACACAAAAAAACCAGCATCCGTAACAGTGACCGCAAAATGCGGACCTCTGAAAGATGCTGGCTTACAAAAATACTGAATGACTTGCGTCGTTCTTTACTAATGTCTACCAGAGAGTAGGTCTACTCTCGCTCCTGTAGGATTCGGCAAACAGAAACCTGAAGTGTTGACGGCTTCCTGTTGCTCTCCACCAAATCCTATGGAAATTAGATTGAGTAGGATATACCCCTTGTTACTCAGGGTGTCAATAGTCCACAGAAAACAATTTTGCTCCTCATCGCCCCTTTCGCTTACACGATCACGCAATTGAGATCTCTCCCACTGCTTAACTTGATTGAAAGCTTATTTCCGTAAAATTAATTTTATGTACGAATTTTAGAAGTAGGGGTTGAAACGTGAGATTCGTCTCTCTTCGGTTATAATGAATCGGAAACAAAACGGCTGTGGCTTTCCCACCAAATTCCGACAAAGAGAGACCGAACGTGAACGATGATCAACAGCGTATCACCACCTTGAAGACAAAGATGAAAGCGGAAGAGGTTTCGCTGACCTTGCTGGCAGGAACCGATGCGATGCGTTATCTGACGGGATGGCGTGAGGGTGGACACGAGCGTTTTGTCGGGTTGTTCGTGCCGCAGGACGAGGAACAAAGAGCGGCGTTTGTAGTTCCGGCGATGAACGCGCCGCAAGCACTGAAAACCCCTGCCGAAGTTTCGGAGGTTTTCGGGTGGAGCGACGAAAGCGGCTGGTACACAGAGGTGCAAACGCTCTTTTCGCGCTATGAAGTGGATTCCGGTTCTGTCGTCCTCATCGATGACGAGTTGCTCAGCGTTCACTTGCTGGCGATGCAATCACTCTTCCCTGGTGTTCGGTTTGCCCCCGCTGGAAGGATGATGGCGAGTTTACGCCAAATCAAAACTGCGTCGGAACTGGCTTCGATGGAGCGTGCCGCCCTCCTCATAGACGAGATTTTCGAGGCAACGGTCATACAACTCAAAGCCGGAATTAATGAAATGGAGATGAGGGAAATCATTCTGCAAGAGATGAAACGACGCAATACTTCGCCCTCATTTTCCCCTCTTGTTTGCTTTGGCGCGAACGCCGCTCTGCCTCATCATCATACCGGAACAACAACCTTGAAAGGTGGAGACGTGGTCATTCTAGACCTCGGCTGTGTGTGGGAGCATTACGCTTCGGATATCACGCGCACGGTTTGTTTTGGAACGCCCTCTGACCCGGACGCCGCTAAAGTTTACGAAATCGTCTATCGCGCCCACAGTGCCGTCATGGAGAACGTGAAGCCGGGAACGAGCGGCGAAAGGGCGGATCGCTTTGCCCGTGACGTGATCACAAAAGCGGAGTACGGTGAGTTTTTCGTGCATCGAACGGGACACGGTATCGGACTTTCTACGCATGAGCCGCCTTACATCGTCGAAGGCAACCATGAGCCGCTTTTGCCGGGAATGTGCTTTTCCGATGAGCCGGGAATTTATTTGCCCGGTCGCTTTGGGGTTCGTATCGAAAACATCGTGACAATGACCGAAACCGGATTGCGTTCACTGAATACGCCCCCTTCCCCTACCCTGCGAACTATCGGGCTTTGACGCTGACTTTGACATCCTGACCGATCTAAGATATACTTTGTCCGTCAGACCCAAACTTTTCCGGGAAGGACCAAGGAGCGCACCGATCCCATGACTTTGAGAAACCGAATCGCGCCGTTTGCCGCTTTTGCCGTGTTGCTGAGTGTTGGCGTAAAAGCCGATGAACTGAAGCGGAGTAGTCCTACCCTTCAAGTAACTTCACTCAAAGATTTGACCGTCAAAGTCGAAGTGACCAAACTCGATTCCGCAGAACTGGAGAAAATCGGACGAGACTTCTCCACAATATACCGCCTCAAGCATCTCACACTGTATTATCGAAGCCCCGATCAGTTGCGCCTTGAAGGAAACTCCCGCGTTTTCGGGGACGGAACGATGATTCTCAATGGGACGAAACGCTCCTACACCGTCTCAAAACTTCACATCAAAAAGTCGGAAGACCTGAAAACTTCGCCCGCTAAACGTCAATCGCTAATGGAGTTTGCAGGGTTGATTGCCGAAGGAACACTTGACTTTCTCAAGCCGAAGTTTGTTAAAACCGAAGCCCGCCTTGATGTTTACGAATTGCGCTACAACAGCGAGGAAAAATCTTCCTACTTTGTGGTTTCCGTCGAGCCGAAAACGCACATCGTTCGTTCGCGCCGTTGGTTTGACGCCGACAATCATTTGCGTGCCTCTTTCCTTTACCTCGGTGAAAAAGAGGTTAGCCCCGGCATCTGGCTTCCCGAACGATGCGAAATTCGTAACGCCGAAGGTCAGCTCGCTGCCGTCATGGAATACCGCGATGCAAAAGCAGATACGGGTCTCACCGACGCCCTTTTCCAAACTCAATGAGAGTCTCCGACCTCGGACTTCTGAACTTACGTTACGCAAATTAGATTAAATAAAGCCGTCTTAACTCCCGTTATGCAAGGGTTAGGGTGGGGTTCGTCAACGGTATTGATCAGATCAACGGTCTGGTTTATCCCTGCGCTAAGCACCTGCGGTAAAGGCGTCCTTCGGACGCAATGCGGGAAGAAAAACTAAGACAAATCCCCTCCTAACTTCCCCCTTCCGTAAGGGGAAGGAAAAAAGGGTGGTGCGCTGACTTTCCTCTTGCGTAAGATGAGTTATGAATCTGACCCTTATAGACCGAACTTTATGAACCCTGACGATATGCGATTGAATCGCCTGACGCTCCTGTTGCTCGGCGTGCTGACTCTGCTCCGATTGCCGTTGCTTTCCCTCACCGAGTTGGTTCCCGACGAAGCGTACTACTGGGATTGGTCGCGCCGCCTTTCCCTCGGTTACTACGATCAAGGTCCCCTCATCGCTTACCTGATTCGGATCACAACTTCGATCTTCGGAACCAACGAATTCGGTGTTCGGATCGGGGCATTGCTGTCTTCGCTGGGGGCGGTTTGGGCTTGCGTCCTCCTCGCAAAACGGATTTATTCACCTCTTGCCGGTTTTCTCACCGCTCTTTTCCTCAGTCTGACGCCTCTGATGACGGTTGGCTCTCTGATCTCGACTTACGATCCGCCACTCGTTTTTTGTTGGGCATGGGCAATCCTGATGCTCCACAAAGCCCTTTTCTCCGAAGACTTGCAAACGCAAAACCGGGATTGGATGTTCGCCGGGGTTTTCACCGGACTGGGGTTTCTCTCAAAGCACACGATGTTGCTTCTTGCGCCCTGCCTCTTGCTATTTCTGTTGCTCTCGAAACCGCATCGCCGTTGGCTCTCCCGTCCTCAGCCCTATCTTGCTTTCGGACTTTGCCTGCTCCTTTATTCGGGTGCGTTCTACTGGAACGCACAAAATCACTGGTGGACATTCCGGCATTTGCTTTTTCTTGCCGGGAAAACGCCCGGTACTTTCCTCAAGCGGTTCGGTGATTTTCTCGGTTCACAGGCTCTTTTGCTGGGACCTGTTCTCTTTCTGGGAACGCTGTGGGCAGGAAAGAAGAACCCCCTCCCAACCTCCCCCTTGCATCAGGAGGAGGAGCGAAATGAGTCTGCCCTTTTACTTGCAGAGGAAAAGCAATCCAGAGCGTCTTCTTCCCAACTTTTCCTCGTGTGCATGGGATTGCCCGTGTTTTTGTTTTTCTGTGTGATGACGCTGAAATCTAAGGTGCAGGGAAACTGGGGTCCGTGTGCGTGGCTTTCGCTGACGGTCTTGTTTGCGGGGATAGTCTCGGAACGGTTTTCTCAAAAGGCGTATCGGCGGCTGACGTGGGCAACCGTCTCAACCGGGCTTTTTCTCACGCTTGCGCTTCTTTCGCCGGGACTACGAAAAGGGATCGGCGTCAAAATTCCGCCGGACATTGACCTGTTTAATACCGCTTACGGGTGGCGTGACATGGCAAGCCGAATTCAGGGGTTGCGGGACGAGGCAAAACAAGAGGGGCGCACTGTTTTTCTTGCGGGGAGCGGTTATCAATACCCGGCTTTAATGGCGTTTTATTTGCCCGATCACCCGGAAACTTTCGACCTATTTCTGCATTATCGCCTGACGATGTATGCGGCTCATGTCGAACGCCTTAAGGCACATTTAGGGGAAGATTGTCTCTGGATCAATGACACAAAAGCCGAAGACGCCGACCTGCGCCAAATTTTTACCCGTGTCGAGTGGCTGGCTCCCGTTCCGGTGTGGCGTCGCCCCTACGCCGACACTCCTATTCGCACCCTTTACATCGCAAAATGCTATGGCTACCGACGTTACACGGGCATCGAATGGGCTGTGGGGGGTTAGAGCAATTCTTTGACCGGGGGTTGAAAACCCTCGAAAAAGAGGCAGGGCGTGAAATGAGCTACTCACTTACCTTACGCGAGGGAAGATAAATTACCACCCGCTTCGCTAGAGAGCACAGAGGCACAGAGAAATGCGAAGAGAGAAAGTTTTCTCACGCAAAGACACAAAGGTGCAAAGAGTCGAAGACATTTGCATTGGCTCCCCTCCCCCGGATTTTGGGGGAGGGTGAGTGAACAGAATCAGGGTAGGAACCTCACTCTATGTCTCTAGCAATGTGAGTTTCTCGGATTACCAGCCGCGAGTCGCCATGATTTCCGATTCGGGAATCGTGCGGATGTCAAGGCTTTCCATTGCGGTTCCCATTCCGGCGGAGATTTCTGCGAGGGCGGCGGGGTCTTTGTAGTTGAGTGTGGCGTCCACAATCGCCCGTGCAAAACCTTTTGGATCGGAAGACTTGAAAATACCGGAACCTACAAACACGGTTTCCGCGCCCAACATCATCATCAGAGCGGCGTCGGCAGGGGTAGCGATTCCCCCGGCTGAGAAGTTCGGAACAGGCAATTTCCCGGTGCGATGCACTTCCTGAATAAGATCGTAGGGCGCACGGAATTCTTTTGCGGCAACCATAAGTTCATCTTTACGAAGTGACTGAACGCGGCGCATATCACGCACAAGCGTTCTCATGTGACGCACGGCTTCTACGACGTTTCCGGTTCCCGGTTCGCCCTTTGTGCGAATCAGTGCCGCGCCCTCACCGATACGTCGCAACGCTTCGCCGAGATCACGGCAACCACAGACAAACGGAACGCTGTAGTCGTGCTTGTCAATATGATTTTCTTCATCGGCGGGGGTCAGCACTTCGCTTTCGTCAATGAAGTCTACACCCAGGGCTTCAAGAATTTGCGCTTCCGCCAGATGTCCGATGCGACATTTCGCCATCACGGGTATCGTGACCGCACTCATAATTTCTTTGATCATTTTGGGGTCGGACATACGCGCCACGCCCCCGAATTTACGAATATCCGAAGGAACGCGCTCCAGTGCCATCACCGCGACGGCTCCCGCTTCTTCGGCGATTACGGCTTGCTCTACGGTAGCCACGTCCATGATCACGCCACCCTTGAGCATTTGTGCCAATCCGACTTTCGTTCTCCACGTAGACTTTTCCGCACCGACTTCGCTCACGCCATTTATATTACTCATCTCAAACTCCTTACAGGTGCTACTTTTCGATTCGAGGTTCAGCGATCCGAATCTTCAACAATGATACTCTTTATTATACCCCTTACGCGGCGGTTCCCCAGAGATTTTTGCCCTGGCAGACCGACGGGCGGGTGTTGAGTCACGAGCGTCATTTTTCTGGAGATCAAAATCCCCGTCTCCCAAACTAAGTTCGCTCAAGAGAAATCCGCGTCCGGAGGACGCCTTCACCGCAGGTGCTTAGCGCAGGGATAAACCAGACCGTTGGTGCGATCAATACCGTTGATCAATCGTTTGTCTATCGAAATCAGCAAACTGATGACGTTCCGGCAACGAAAGCACTCCATCACAACACCCTCCTAACCTCCCCCTTGCATCAGGGGGAGGAGAGATTGATGCGAGAGACCTCTACAGGATTCGTAACCGCAACAGATTGAGTACCGTTTGAGCGGAGCGGGTGCGAACGATACTGCGGGAACCGATGAAGTGCGACTCCTGCACCTCGACGCCGCCGGGATAGGCAACCGCCACATAAACCAACCCCACCGGCTTTCCGGGAGTTCCGCCACCGGGCCCCGCAACGCCCGTCACACCGATGCCATAAGTCGTGCCGAATCGTTTTTGTGCGCCCTCCGCCAGTGCCTTCGCGACTTCGGGAGAAACCGCCCCTACCCGCTCAATCAGTTGGGCCGGCACGAAAACCAGATCGGTTTTCGCGGCATTGCTGTAGGCAACGACGCCTCCCATAAACACCTCGGAACTGCCTTCGATGTCGGTCAGTCTTTGCGCGACAAGCCCGCCCGTGCAACTCTCCGCCGTCGCCACCGTTTGCCCCCGTTCTTTAAGGGCTTGCACTACAGCGTACTCAATGGGATTATCGTTGGTTCCATAAACGGCATTGCCCAGACGCTCCCTCACTTGTGCCGCTCTTTCAGAAATCATTGCTTCTGCAAGTTCCGCCGTCTCCGCAAAGGCGGACACGCGTAGATGAACTTCGCCTACCTTCGCATAAGGTGCGACGGTTGGGTTCGCGTCCATCATCAGGTCTTTGATTCGCTCTTCGACGCTACTCTCGCCTACCCCCGCTACTCGGAGCATTACAGAGCGAATTGTACCGATATTGCCCGTTTTCCGCCGCAAAAAAGGAATCACCGAATCATTGACCATCGGAATAAACTCGTTAGGTGGCCCCGGCAAAGCAATCCCGATTTTGTCTCCGACCTCGAATTGTAATCCCGGTGCAGTTCCGTTCGGGTTCGGAATTGACTCGCCCTGCGTGGGAACCATTGCCTGACGCAGATTTGATTCGGTCATCGGATAATTCCGCTTTGCAAAAAACGCCTTGAGCTTGTCCCCGGCTTCTTCACTGTATTGCAGGGTGTCGCCGATTGCCGTTGCAAGTCCGTCCCGCGTGATGTCGTCCATTGTGGGACCCAGCCCGCCAATCGTGAACACCACGTCATTATTTTCGAGGGCTTCTTGCAACACCGTCACAAGCCGCTCCATGTTGTCCCCAACCGTCACTCTTCGATACACCGAAATTCCGACTTCGGATAGAGCTTTCGCAAGGTACGCCGCATTGGTGTCCACAATCTGCCCCAACAATAATTCCGTTCCGACTGAAACAATCTCCGCTCGCATGGTTCTTACCTCCTGAAACTGAAATACGATTTACTTCTGCGATTAAACCCCGAAAGCGGCAAAATTTACAAGAAGAGAAGTATTAAGTGTTGAGTGTTGAGATAAAAATTTTCTTCCGCCTGCCTCTCTTCCAGTCGCTCAGGCTTATTGGGTAGAGGGGAGTCAAGGCAACCGTTTCTTCTCAACACTCAACACTTGACACTTTCTTTAAAAAACAAGGAGTCTACAGAGCGTGCGTGGAACAGAGCAAGCATGACTTTCTTTTTAGGGATTGACGGCGGCGGCACAAAGACGGAGGCGGTTCTCTATAAAACGCCCGGATCTGTGGAGTGCGGCAGAGGGACGGGCGGCGCGGGCAACATAGCGATGAATGCCCCGGTGCTTCTGCGTGAGTCGTTGCGGAGTGCAGTGGCGGGTGCGTTTTTGGTGGCAGGGATCGAGGCAAGCACACGCATTGAGGCAGTGTGCGGGGCGGTAGCAGGCTACTCTCTCGAAGAAAGCCGAACGGTTTTCGAGGCGATTTTGCGAGATGAGGTCAATGCAAACCGTTACTCGCTTGTGCCTGATTACGAAGCGGCATACTGGGGCGCAACTGAGGGGGAACCGGGCATTATCGTGATTGCAGGAACCGGGGCACTCTCGTTCGGGCGAAACGCAGAGGGCGAAACACAACGTTTCGATGGATTAGGCTACCTACTCGGAGATCGGGGAAGCGGCTTCAATCTCGGCTTGTACGGTTTGCGTCACGCGCTGGAATGTTTGCAACTCGGCAAGTCCGACGCGCTTGCCGAGCGGATTCTCACTCATATTGGTGCCACGCTTCCCGCCGAAGCCCTACGCTGGCTTTACGGAGAGTTTCAACCCGCGAAAGTGGCGGACATTGCGCCGATAGTCGGGGAGTTCGCACAGGCAGGAGACCCGATAGCCCGCAACATGGTGGCGGAAATGGCACGACGCTTGCGACATTCCGTTCGTCAGATCAAATACGGGTTGCGGTTGCCGCCGGAGTGTCCTATCTACCCGATGGGCGGATTATGGAATCTCGGTCTCTTTCTGCGGGAAGAATTCGAGTCCCCGCATTGGCGCGGAACCCCGGAACATCCTTTCGAGACAGAGGGTTTGCACGGGGGGCGATTCGTTCTTGCCACTCCAAAGCATGATGCGGCAACAGGGGCGGCACTCTTGGCACAGATTAATGTTTGAGGGATATGGGTTGATCCGCGTTTAGTTTGTCAAAATTTGTCGGTTACGTTATGATAGGGAAGAGGAGAAACAGAACTTATGACGACGATGAATATTTCCATTATCCCGGAACTCGCCCAACTTATTCACGAAAAAGTGACGAGTCGAATGTATCATTCCGCCCGCGAAGTGGTGCGCAAAAGATTGCGTCTTCTCAAAGAGCAGGACGAAATTCGTCTTATTCGCCTTGAAGAACTCCGCAAAGAAATTACAATTGGCATACAGCAATTGGAGTGAGGTGAAGGGACGGCTTATGATTCCGGCAAAGAAGTTGCGGCGAAGATCAAGATTGAAGGGCGAAAACGTGTCGCCGAGTCTGTGATGAAGGGGGCATGAGGGAATAATTTGTTACCCTCGCCGCCGAAGCAAAATGACTTTGCGCGGCAAACATAAATTGAAATTCATGTAATCAAAATGTTTACTAAATCCTTGTACGCAAGCTCTGACCTGATCTAACCGAGAAAACAAAACCCATGCTCCTTGCTTCGATAGCGCTGTTATTGTTACCCGGTAGCCTCTCCGCCACCCAAGCCTCTCAACGCCCCGCGCCTGTTACCTCTCCCGCTCAGGCACTTCCTGCAAATGCTCTGCCCGTTCACCCCGATGTGACCGCAGAAATGATGGGATTGAAGCCGGATGCCGTCGTTAAGTCAAGTCTGGCATGGCAAACTCCAAACCCGGTTTCCGTGTTTTCCCTCGCGTTTTCTCCTGATGGAAAGCGGCTTGCAGTCGGTGGGTACAACACAGTGACCCTCTGGAATTGTGAAACGGGCAAGCCGGAACTTGCACCGCTCAAACTTAACGGAGCCGTTCTCTCCCTTGCGTTTTCTCCTGATGGAAAGACGCTGGCAATCGGAGGAGGTGTGGCGGGCAGATCAGCATTCGCCCTGCTGTTCACGCCTGAAACCGGAGCGAAAACCGTCCTGGAAGGTCACACGGACACGGTTTATTCGATTGTCTTTGCGCCGAATGGAGAAAGTATCGCCACATCGAGCCACGACAAAACGGCGCGTATCTGGAACACGAAAACAGGGAAAGAACGCTTTCAACTCAAAGGTCATGGGGAAGCCGT
>JACMPS010000506.1 GCA_014377395.1 Chthonomonadaceae bacterium | reverse complement strand
TCTCAATCGCTTTACAATTCTCTACTCAGCGTTCCGCCGAAGTCCGCGATGCTATGCGAAGAGTATCGAGACAAGATTATGAATCCATTAAAGAATATATCCACAACTTTGAAAGAGGCTTGGCAGACGAACTACTTGAAAACCCAAACTATGCGTTTCGAGTTCACATGATTCCAATGCCGGCAAAAGATGCTAGAAGGAGTGATTTCTCAGCACAGTATATCGATATCTCTACACTATCACTTGAACAAAAGTCTGAGATACAAGAGAAAATTTTCGCTATCAAAAGTAAAAATGTCTTTGTAGATTACGGTCAACACTGTGCGCTCTTCGAGAAAAATATTGTCGCCCTATTCAATAATGAATATCCAAGTGCGAACATCAACGGTGCCCTGTGTGCCACACTAGCCTGAGAGAAAATCCCGTACGCAAAGTATTGTAGATCGTCAGGGCGGAGAAGGCTCATCACATGTACACACAGGTTTCCGAAAGCATCTCCCAGAACGGCCACGGGGCCGCCCAACCGATCGCGACTTCCACCCCTCTCCAAAGCAGGAGCCCGGTTCCCGATCCCCAGGTGATCCAGAAACCGACAAGACGAAGATTTTCGACCGCAGAAAAAATCCGTATTCTCAAACTCGCTGACGCCTGCCAAAAACCCGGCGAACTCGGCAAACTCTTGCGAAGAGAGGGACTCTATTCCTCAAGCATCGCCAGTTTCCGCAAGCAGCAGGCAGAGGGCAAGTTCCACCAAAAGAGCACCGAGCAGGTCGTTGCTCAACGCAAACACAAGGAAGCCGACCGACAAAAAGAAGCCCGCAAACTTCAAGCGATGCAAAAGGAAATCCAGCAACTCAGGGGGCTGCTCGATCTCCAAAAAAAACTCTCCGACCTGTTGGCACTTCACCTACCGGACAACAGTTCCGAATAGCCCTGGCGGTGGAAGCGGCTCCCCTTCTGGGAGTGTCTGGGGTCTGTGAAGCCCTGGAGCTCAACCCGGCGACTTTCTACCGGGAGCAGCAACGCCGCCAACATCCGGTGGTTCCCTCGCAGAGAACCACCGAGCGACCCCAGGTTTTGGGGCGAGCCTTGAACTTGGCAGAACGCGCCGAGGTGCTTTCGGTGCTGATGTCAGAGCGTTTTATGGATCTGGCTCCCCGGCAGATCTACGCGATCCTTTTAGAGGAGGCGACCTATCTGTGTTCGGTGCGTACTATGTATCGCCTGCTTGCCAAAGAACAAGCCCTCTCCGAGCGGCGAACCGTGCGGCGGGCAGGGAAGTATCGCAAGCCGGAACTGCTGGCGGTTCGGATCCGCGAAGTCTGGACCTGGGACATCACCTTTCTCAAAGGTCCCGTGCGAGGCGAGCATTACTACCTCTATGTCGTGCTCGACATTTACAGTCGGTATGTGGTGGGCTGGATGCTCGCCGATCGAGAATGCCAACATCTGGCCGAGCAACTTCTGCAAGAGACCTGCAAAAACCAGAAGATACGTGAAGGTCAACTCTGCCTTCATGCGGATCGAGGCGCCTCGATGAAAAGCCAGACCGTCGAAACCCTGCTGCTGAAGTTGGGGGTCGCTAAGTCCCATAGCCGTCCGCATGTCAGCAATGACAATCCCTTTTCGGAGGCGGCGTTCAAAACACTCAAATACTGCCCGGCATTTCCGGAGCGTTTTGGATCGATGGCAGAGGCGGAACAGTTCTGTCAGGAATACTTCGGCTTGTACAACAGTAGTCATCATCATACGGGTCTGGCTCTTCTGACCCCCGCTCAGGTGCATTATGGTGATCCTGTGGCTCTGTTGGCTGCTCGTCACCAGACGTTACTCTCGGCGTACGAGCGTTGTCCGAGTCGTTTCGGCTACCGTGTTCCGCGCCTGGAAGTCCTGCCGTTGGCGGTATACATCAATCCACCAGCCAAGTCGCCGCTGGAGGCAGTGGCATAAATCTAAACATTGCGAGAGAGTGGATTCTACACTAAATCGCAATCAATTTTTTCTCTCAGGGGCTTGACACATTCCGGATTTTTACAGCCTTTTTGCTCAAGCAAAGCCTCGACCTGAGCGATAAAATCTTTCTTCGGACATTTCCAATACAACTTCATCTCTTCTCGGCGAATGAATTCCACCAAAATTTCACCCTCCTTTTGACTGTGAAACTCGACTAGATAGCCGGGATTACCTTCCACATCCGGTGCGATAATGACAACGACACCAATTTCCTTCGCTTTTAATCCGAGATCGGGTCTATCCCTGACCAACTCAATGACATCATACTCCTCAATCTCTTCAATCATAGCATCCCCTCCCACTTTCCTTCTCCACGAGTTTTCGATTTTTCGAGTACAATGTGATTAACAAAATCTTACAGACCAACACTCGGAAGAGAAACAATTTGTCCCTGCTGTCGCTCTTCGAGAGACCCGATAATCCCTTCAAATTCACAACCCGTCAGGACAATTTCAATGCCGGAAAATTCAGAGAATGGCAGTGATCCCACGCAGGACCTCAACAAAAATAGCCCGATGCCTTTTCCCGTGCAGGACGTGGGGATCAGTGAAATTGCCGCTAACACAACTCATATTACTCTTGGTAATTCAGAAGTTTCAATCTACTTTGGAACGACGAACGATATCACTTCCATGACGACGCCCAGCGTCAGAGTCATCATTCCACAGTATCATTTCGTAAAGATGATGGAACATTGGGCGAAATACTACGACTTTCTCATGAATGTCTATGAAGGATACCCCCCGTCGTTGAATACCGTTGACCCGGAACTTCTCGCTGAAAATCTGGGGATATTGTTTGGAAAAGGACAAGAAGATGAAGCCACTTCTGAGTAATCTCGGATCAAAAGTAAGAAGAAACCCGTTGTATCTCGACGAGCCGGTACGAATTTCCTATCCCATGACTCATGAGACATTCCGTGAGGCTCAGGAGAACCTGGAGCGCACGTCCCTCAATGAATTGCTGATCCAAGTCAACAGACAAGTCTCCTTTGTCGAGGCTAAAGTCAACCGCTTTGGTCATGAGTTGCAAACTTTGCAAAATCATACCGCTCATAGTGCGGTTTCCGATTACCTGACTGTCTGTGCCGAGGAGCAAGGGGGTCTGATTCAGTTGTCGGAGAATTATTCTTCCCTCCCCGTGTTGATTGATGCGAACGGCGAAACAATCATGGTTTACCAGATTCTTGAAGAAATTGATTGCCTGATTGATCTCGATGCGCTCCACGAGACCTACCCAACTTTGACTTATGCTCAACTGGGTGCCGTAATTTCATTTGCAAGAGCAATCTGCCAGTTCAATACGGGCGGCATAGAGATTGATGCGTTGGAGGAAGGAGAGTTAGAACGCGATCCCTCCTTTCAAGCATCCATCAAAGAGGCATTGAATCACACGGGAGAAAACCTTGTGCCAACTTCTGTGTAGACCGCACGCCAGAGAGAGTTTTGATCAACTGGCAAAGGTAGGGGATCATCAGTGTCTAACCCGACTTTTGAGAATGGCAAACGAGGATAATTTAGAAAAAGGGGAAAGCCTGAATGCTGTTCTCCGCAATGTCGCTGACTGGATTTCAGACGCGGAACTCAAGGGCATCCGAAAATATCGAATCGGGCGTCACCGCTTTTATGTTCAGGGACGCAACACGGACTGTCTTTACACGGTTGTCTTCGTTCTAATCAACAAAAAAGATGCCGATGACAAACCGGAGAGAAAAGATTTCCAGAATAAACTGAAAGCTGCCCTCTCCAAACTCCCCGTAATACCTCTGGACGAGTAAACTTCACGATCTTCATTCTCCACGGAGTTAGGGTCACTTGTTAGAGAATACCTTCATTCAGAAGGTCTTCCAGCAACTCCCACTGTGCATTGCGAGGAACCTGATGATACCAAAAATGAGATTTATCGTATCCCGGATAAAGTGGTTTCTTTGCAGGGATCAACATTCTCTTGAATCGCGTGTCCAGTTGATCGAGCATAACCCTTGCCTCTTCCGCAGGGGAAAAGCCTTTTTCACACACCTCCCTCATGAGTTGTCTAACACCTAACTCGTTCGTGTAATTGTAAATTGTCAGAAAATAACCTCTCTCGACTTCCTCTACAAATACTTCATACCAATTCAATAGTTGTTGAAAACGTGCCTCCGGCTCCACAACCGTAACGGGTCTTTTCCTCTTTTGCACAGCGACCTCTTCTTTCGCAAATATTCTGTTTCAAATCAACCAACAAGAGCGAAGTCAGAGCCTTTGCTCTTCTCCACGAGTTTTCGATTTTTCGAGTACAATGTGATTAACAAAATCTTATAGACCAACCCTCGGAATCAGGATACCCACCTACGTGTCACTCGAACAGGCAAAAGGCAAACTCGACGAGATCGAAGCCAAATTTGATGAACTAAACCGGCAGATGAACGACCCGGAATTTTGTAGCGACCATCTCCGCTACACCGCCGCCGCCAAAGCACACGGCGAACTCCGCGAAGTCGCCGAGTCCTACCACGCTTACCGACAAACGCTCAAAGACATCGCCTCGGCGCAGGAATATCTTTCTGCCGCCGACCCTTCCGAACGCGATTTTTATCAGGAAGAACTCGAAAACGCCCGTGTCCTACGTGACCAGCTGCAAGAGAAAATTCGTGTTCTCCTCCTGCCCAAAGACACCAACGATGACCGAAACGTGTTCGTCGAAGTTCGTGCGGCGGCAGGCGGCGAAGAAGCAAACCTCTTTGCGGCGGAACTCTTCCGAATGTATACCCGATTTGCCGAGCGCAAGGGTTGGAAGACCGAAACCATGGAGTATCAGGAAAGCGGCGTCGGCGGAGTTCAGGACGTGACCTTTAAGATCGAAGGGCAGGGAGCCTACTCACAACTCAAGTTCGAGGGCGGCGTTCACCGGGTGCAACGTGTTCCCGCCACCGAAACCAAAGGACGGATTCACACTTCCACTGTCACCGTCGCCGTGATGCCGGAAGCCGAAGAAGTGGATGTTCAACTCGACGAAAAAGAGATCAAAGAGGACATTTATCACTCCTCCTCGGCGGGCGGACAGAACGTTCAGAAGGTGGCAACCGCGATTCGCCTGACCCACCTTCCCACCGGATTAGTCGTGACCTGTCAGGACGAACGGAGTCAACTTCAGAACAAAATCAAGGCGAGAACCGTTCTTCGTGCTCGCCTCTACGAACTGGAACTACAAAAAGCGGAGGACTCGGCGGCAGGCGCACGACGTTCACAGGTAGGTTCCGGCGAGAGAAGCGAGAAAATCCGTACCTATAACTTCCCAGACGGACGCATCACCGATCACCGCATCGGCTACCAGAGCCACAACGTTGCGGGAGTGCTGGACGGCGACATTCAGGACTTTATTACCCGTCTTATTCTGGCGGATCAGGCCGCGAAACTCGGCGATGCAAATTAGAAGGAAAAGTGTTAAATAGTGAGATGAAGAATGTGTTTGTGCGCCCTCACATTTTGCCCCCAACCCCAGCCCCTCCTCCTGCCGTTCGCTTAGGCTCACTAGGGAGAGGGGAGTCAATACAAGTAGCTGATCTCGCTCCCAACACTTAACACTTTCCCTGTACTACCCCGAAAAGTAAACCTTTGTTTTCCCTCGAAGAAGCCACCCGAAAACTGAGTGAAGCGGAGATCGAATCGCCCCGCTTCGAGGCGCAACTGCTCCTGATGATTGCGCTCGGTGTGACGCGAACTCAGGTGTTGGCAGGGACTTACCTGCCGCCTACTTACGATCAAGAAACTCGATTTATGGCTTTGATTGAGGCACGTACCCGGCGTATTCCGTTCGCTTACCTGCGCGGGTCACAGGAGTTTTACGGGCTTGAGTTTGTGGTTTCTCCCTCTGTTTTGATCCCGCGTCCTGAGACCGAATCGCTGGTGGAGCGTGTTCTTGAGGTGGCACGAAAGAAGGACGGGGCTTTCCGTTTCGCCGATGTGGGAACCGGAACCGGGTGCATTCCGATCAGCATCTTAGCCAACACTTCGCCCAACGTAAGCGCAATCGCCATTGATCTTTCCCCTCTTGCTCTGGAAATCGCTCTCACAAACGCAAAGAGACACGGTGTCCTCCAACGAGTTGAGCTTCTTCAGACCGATTTGCTACAGGGAGTTGAAGCGCATTCCCTCGATTTCATCGTTTCCAATCCCCCTTATATCGAAACCGAGACCCTGAACACTCTTGAGCCGGAAGTGCGTGATCACGAACCGAGACTTGCACTTGACGGCGGCGAAGACGGACTGCAAATTTACCGCCGACTTTTCCCTGAGATAGCGCGTGTCCTCAAGCCAAAGGGAAGTTTCGCCGTCGAAGTCGGGGCGGGACAAGCCCCCGCAGTCTCTGAAATCGCCGAACGCGCCGGATTCCAGAACCTTCGGGTTTCACGGGATTTTGCCGACATCGAGCGTGTTGTCGAAGGAGAGTTACCTTGACCGATCCGAATAACGCCCCTCTCAGTTACACAGTTCGCAGGGCGACCTCTGATGACGCCGAAATCATCATTGAGTACAATGCCCGTCTCGCCTTTGAGACTGAAAATATGATTCTTGACAGAGCGGTGCTGTTGCCGGGAGTCCGTACCGCCCTCAGCGATGAAAAGATCGCCCGCTACTACGTCGCCGTCAACGAAACGGGTGACGTGATCGGGCAAACAATGGTGACTTACGAATGGAGCGATTGGCGCAACGGCACTCTATGGTGGTTTCAGAGCGTTTATGTGCGAGAGGATGCACGAGGAAAAGGCATCTTTCGTGCGTTGTTCGAGCGCGTTGTAGAGGAAGGAAAACGGGAGGGCGCAGTCGGTTTTCGCCTTTATGCCGTCGCTGAAAACGAGGTGGCACTTTCCACTTATAAGCGGCTCGGCATGGAGCGTACTCACTACATCGTGCTTGAAATTTAGGGGATTACTCCTCATGAAGCGAGGGTGGTGGAATAAATTCGTCGAGGGCGGCTACACCGGTAGTCTTGCGGGCATCAATGCCGCATGATTGCTCTAATTTCTGGTAAACGAAAAACCCTCCCCTTTCTGCAAAAAGGGGAGGGTTGATACATTCGATCTGATTATTTTCCGCTTACGTCAAAGGCGGTTGGCGCAACAGTCGTCACTTTTTCCGGGTTGTAGTAAGGATACGCCTTCGAGAGAGGCGATTGCGCCCGGATCGGATACTTCGCCCGCACCTGCCACGAGAAATGGAGTTCCTGCCCCGGCGCGAGTTCCTTTAAGTAGAGGATCACTTGCCGCGCCGCTACCGTGAATTTGCTCAGTCTCTTATTTTCAACAGCGGACACCAGTGCGTCGGGGATCACCTCGAAACCGGGAGGAACGCCGACATCAATCAAGGGCATTTCCGCGATTTTGTTGGTGACGTTTTTCACGGTGACGGTGACGGTTGCCGTGTCGTCCTGCGCCAGTCGGGTTTTGTCGTAATCCACTTTGAGGGCTATCGGTTGGAACTCCGGTGAGAGTGCCGGAACTTTGCTCCAGGGCAGATAATACCGCCCGACAATTTGGTACAGCAGAGAGCCTTCTCCTGAAAACCGCAAACTGATTTTGTTGTCGCCGGGTCTCACAAACTCCTTCAAGTCCACCTGCCGCATCACGTCGTTGTTGTCCGGCGTGATCTCGAAAGTCGCCGCTTCCCTGTCATTGACTCGAACACTGACGGTTCCCGCTACACTGCCTGAACCCCCTTTCGACGCCGTGAGAAGGGCTTTCATCGCCCACACCGTTCCCTGTGTGCTTTCCCATGTCCCGAAACTGTCCTTGCTTTGCACGAGATAGGTCAGAACTTTGTTAAGGAAATTCGTGTTGCGTCCCCACTTCACCAGCCCGTAGGCGGCAAGTCCCGTCGTTTCCAGATCAGCGCCTTTTTGCTCCGCCCCGGTAAAGGTTTTCGTGTCGGAACTCCATGTTGCCGTTTTGCCGTTGTCTTTTGCGAGAGCGATCAGGTCATTCGCCACTTTCGCGGTGAATTCGCCTTGCGGGTCAAGCGTTGAGAACAGGTTCAACATGACCGCAAGCGTATAGGGGTCTTTCGCTTCGTCATAATGTGCCTTCACGTAATTGACACCCGCCGCAACTTGTTCCCCTTTGTAGCCACTTTCCGCTAATGCCCAAAGGATGTAAGCGGTGGTGCGAAGTGCGCCCGTTTGTCGGTTGATGATCCCCTCAGCAATGCCAGGATTTTTCTCCTCCCAGAAGCCGCCCTTTTGCATTTTTCCCGCAAGCCAGTTTTGCGTTCGGGAAATCAAGTTAGGATCAACTTCATGAACCTTTGCCATGTCGTTGAATTCAAGGAGTCCATAAGCCGTGAGAATCTGATGTGCGGGATTGTCCCCAAACCACGAGAAGCCGCCGCCATCCTTCACCTCGAACGTCACCAATCGCTGATAGCCGACATTGATAAATCCTTCGGCTTTCATTTGCAGTTCCGGGTTGACCTTTTTGATCGCTTTCAGGTAGTCCAGCACAAGGATATTAGGATAGGTCGTCGAACTCGTTTGCTCGAAGCAACCGTTTGGCATCCGCAAAATACTGTCCAGCCCCTCAACCACCTGACTGAACGCACCGGGATACAATTTCACGAAGATCGTGCTTGCCTCTTTGATCGCGTCTTCCGGGAGATTGATCAC
>JACMPS010000505.1 GCA_014377395.1 Chthonomonadaceae bacterium | reverse complement strand
GAGCGTACTGAAATCGCTGGCCCCGGCTTTATCAATTTCTACCTCAAGCCCGCCTGGTTGCAAGACACCCTTCTCAAGATCGAACACGAAGACTCGTGCTACGGAACTTCCAATGTTCGTGCTGGGGATAAGGTGCTGATTGAGTTTGTTTTCGCAAACCCAACGGGCCCCATCAGCGTGGTGAACGGACGCGCCGCCGCTCTCGGTGATGTGCTTGGCTCACTTTTGGAGGCACAGGGCTGTGAGGTCTCCCGTGAGTTTTATATCAATGATGCCCTCAATTCCACGCAACTGGAGCATTTTTCCGCCTCCGTTTACGCCCGCTATTTGCAAAATTTAGGGCATCCCGTCCTTATGCCCGCCAAGAAAGGGCACACTGAAGAAACCCACGAAGAGGGCATTCCCGAAACGCTTGAAGGAAAAGAACTCGTGCATTTCCCCTCGGAAGGCTATCCCGGTGAATATGTGCGGGACATCGCCGGGGCAATCGTGAGCGAAGTCGGCGACAAGTACGAGGTGGGAAACGAGACGGAACGTGATGCCTTTTTCCGCAAAGCCACGTTGCGCTACATGGTTGAGACGCAACGTAACGCACTCGCCGCGTTCGGTCTTCACTTCGATAAGTGGTTTTATGAATCGTCGCTCTACGAAGAAGGTAAAGTCGCGAAGGTTATTCAGACCCTTAAAGATCGTGGTTATGCCTATGAAAACGAGGGCGCACTCTGGCTAAAGGCAAGTGAGTTCGGGGACGAAAAAGACAGGGTTCTCATCCGCTCCAACGAAAAAGCCACTTACATTGCGGCGGACGCCGCCTATCACGAGGACAAGTTCAATCGGGGATTTTCGCACCTGATCAACATCTGGGGCGCAGATCATCACGGCTATGTGTCACGCCTCAAAGCAGGAGTCGCGGCACTTGGGCACGACCCCAAAAAACTAGATATTATTCTGACGCAAATGGTTTCCCTTGTGCGTGACGGTGAAGCGGTGATCGGTGGAAAACGACAGGGCAACATCATCGAACTCAAGGAAGACTTGATTGACGAGATCGGAAAGGACGCCGCTCGCTTTTACTTCCTGCTGAACTCTTACGAGACACCCGCCACCGTAGATGTAGAACTCGCCAAGCGTCAATCGAATGACAACCCGGTTTATTATGTGCAGTATGCTCATGCTCGTCTCGTCAATATCGTGAAGAAAGCGGAGGAAGCAGGCTACACGAGGGCACCTTCGAGTGCGGTTGACCGCTCTTTGTTGGTGCATCCGGCGGAACTCGATGTTCTCCGCAAACTCGCGGATTACCCGGAAGAAGTCGCACTGGCGGCACGAGATTACGCGCCGCATCGCCTGACGCAGTATGCCCGCGAAATGGGGGCATTACTCAACGTCTTTTATGAGAACTGCCGCGTGATCCCCGGCAAGGACGACCCGGCAAATCCTGCACTTACGACCTCCCGCCTTGCTCTTGTCAATGGCGCACGGATCACCCTGCGAAACCTGCTCACGCTCATCGGGGTTTCCGCCCCGGATAAGATGTGAAAAAGCGAGAGGGTATCAAACCTTTTCCTCCCCCTCATGCAAGAGGGAGGTTAGGAGGGGGTTGAAAGGCAACAGAATAAGCACGGCATGACAAAATTCAGGAGATGCGGCGGAATCAATTTGCCGAGGGTTGCTACGTCGTTCTGAGTTCATCCAATTGCGGACACCACACCTGAACTCATCAAGTTAACCGAAGAGTTTCGAGAATTCGAAGAAGGGGTTATCGCCCACGCATTTGCATTGAGTCCATGCAGGTGGACTTCGCGCTTTTGTAGCCGGGGAATTTATTCCCCGGAGTCCCAAAGTCGGTTTCGTCTCCGCGTCCTGTTCGTGAAAAGAAGGACTCTTTCGATACTCTCACGAATAAAGAGGGTATCGCCTTCTGTGGCGCAACGCTCAACCATCGTTAGAGGAACCACGCCTGGATGTACGCACTCAATTTCTACTCTGAGTTTTATGAAGAAGTCCTGAAAAATGGACGCAAAACCGTCACCATTCGCCTCGGTGATAAATCCGATAAATACGATTCGGGCATGATCGCCTGGGTCACTGTCGGTCCCCGATTCGGCAAACGCCAGAAACTTTTCACCTGTATTCTGGATCGTGTCGAGGTGAAAACCATTGACCAACTCTCTCCACGCGAAGTGCAAAAGGAAAACCCTGAATTTCGCACTCCCGAAGATGTAGTACAACTTCTCCGCCGAATCTATGGCGATGACATATCTGTCGAAGATACGGTGACGGTGATTCATTTCTCCCCCGTCTCCGAATACTCCGACCTCCCGTAAGAAATCGGCTTCTCTTTTGCAGAAATTTGCGCTTTCCAGTTGCAAGTTTCTGCGTGAAAGTCGCCTCTGGAACCCTTATGCTTTTTCCGCACCACCAAAAATTTCTGGCTCCGCTCTGCATCGTTGCAGTGGGGTCTCCTCTTCTGGCTCAAACTCAGTCGCCCAACCCGAAAACAGAAAGGGCAGTCTTGCCACGAGCCCAAACTCGTGGACTGAGTTCGGGAAACTACCTGGATCGTGAGGGAAAGCGGGTTCACTGGGAAATCAATGAATCACACGCCCTCCTCTGGAATGGATTGCCTTACCTGCCCGTCGGAGGAACCTTTACGCCGCGCTCCCTCAGTTCCGGCGGAGAAGAAGCGTGGGCAATTGATCAAAAACGCCTCACTTTGCTCAAAGAAAAAGGCGTTCTGGACTTGCTGATCAAGCCGGAAACCTCGCTGGCACGGGTTCCCGTCGCTCAAATTCAGCGATTGGTGGACTTTCTCGATACGAATGGATTTCGCTACGGTCTCGCGTTCGGAACGGGAATGGAAGCCCCGCTGCAGAGCGTTTTGATCAAGCCCAACTCCTATCGTCAGGAGGTTGTCGAAGGAAAAACAGCGCAGTTCACCGTCACCGACTCCGAAAAAGCCCTCTACTATATCATTGACCTCACGGACAAAGAATACAAAATTATCAACGCGGGAAGCGTCAATGTGCACGACAATACCGCCGTCGTTCCGACTGAAATTCCTTCGGGGGTCAGTCGTGCCGTCGTCCTCCTCTACCCGACTAAGACACCTTCTGCCAACAAAACCGCCGCTCTTCCTGACCTGTGGGGAGGTTATGATGACTATCGCGACCGTCTTTTGTCCGTTCTCGGCAAAGTAAAGTTCGGGACAGGACTACGCTTTTTCTCCGATCCGCTCTCAAAATCTCTTTCGCTGGTGGGGGAAGCCGACTACTCGGTTCCCCTCTCCGACTCGTTCCGGCTTGAGTTCGAGGCCTACCTGTCGCGTCAGTATTCCTCGCTCGAAGACCTGAGGACGGCGTGGGATTGTCTGGATGTCAAGTCAAAATCGTTTCAGGAAATGGCGAAATTTGTCCCTCTGTGGGCAAACGGGCGGGGCGTACCCTATCTACTCGATGTCGTTAGCGGACAAACGCATCACATCAATGACAGCAGTGTCTCGAAGTGGTGGGACGATTTTTTGCAGTTCCGCGTCGAGTCGATTCAGAATTACATGAATGGAATCGCGACCACCCTGAAAAAGCAGATTGCGGATGTCCCTGTCGTTTACACCTGGACGCAAACGCATCCGATATTCCTCAACAACGAAAAAGACGGCGGGTTCGACGGTCTGAGCGTGGTGACAAGAGCCGGGGAAGACGGAGCCTTAGCGCGAGTTCTGGGTCCCGCTTACAGCCTTGTGGAACAGTCTAGCCGCACGACCTGGGCGATTGTGAACGAAATAGATCAGGGAGACAGGGCGGGAGCCGCCCTGACGAAAAACGGAGTTCCAAATGCGGCAAACACGCTTTCCATCTCTCCCTTCACACAAAACAATCTTTTTTATGAGTTGAACCGCTTGAGAAGTGTTGGCTACAAAGGCTTTTATGCTGCCGACCTCACTCTGGAGCCGAAAGGCGCAGAACCTTCCGCTCCACTTTCCCTGCCGGACACAGGTCTGGCATGGCTCAAAGACTACGGCACGAAAGTGGAAGCGGAACGAAACGCCGCCACTTATGCGCCAAACGTTTTGTTTTTCCCCAATGATAAGCCAGGTCCCGCAAGAGTGGGGTGGGTTCCGGGGGACAACTCGACTCTCTGGCTGAATGGATTAAAGCAGGGCAATGAACTGGACTGGTGGCCCACCGTGAGCGGCTACGTCATGTCTCAGGGAACCGGAACGCAGTATGTTCTGACTTCGTTGCAGGGGAAACGCAAGATCGTGCTGATCACTCCCAACGCAAAGGGGGCAAGAGCAAACTACACGAATGGCTTGTCCGCACCGATCAAGCTGGTCACCAAATCGCAAATCGAAGTGACACTGGATGAAAAGCCTCTGATCGTTACGATTGCTTCCGGGACGCTTTTCCCCCTTGAAGCGACGACGGACATTTATTTGCAACTCAATGCCCTTTATCAGATCGGGCAGGGACAGAAACTTCCGTCTATTGACAGCGAACGTCTTGTGCTGGAACGCACCGGAATTTACATCAAGCAAAAAGATTTTGAGGAGGGCTACTCGGTTGCGCGGTCACGAGTGGATGAACTCGTCTACATGACCTCCCCCTATATCTGGCTTGAGGGCGAAAATCCCTATCGGAACGTTCACACGCTTACCGAAGTCGCTACAAATCCCGAAGCCTCGAATAGCCAGTATTTGCGCCTTTCCACGCCTAACGCACCGGGACGGTTAGGCTATGGAGCGCGTTACGTCTTTAATATCGCACAAGACGCAAAATACAATGTTTGGATGGCTTGTAGCGTACCGGGACCGAACACCTCCCCGATTCGCTGGCGCGTCAACTCCGAGCCGGAACAGGAACCGCTTGAAAATCGAATTCAGGGAATCCCCTTTGTAAACGAGCGCTTCGGGTGGCAATTGCTCGGAAGTGTTGACCTTCGTAAAGGACCTGGGCAAAGTTTTTCATTTTACGTGGTGGATCGAGCGCAAAGCGGTGATTATAATTTTGCGGTGGATTCAATTCTGATCACTCCGAAATCTTTTGTCCCGAATGGGAGAGTACGACCCTTACCGATTGAATTTCAGGCACTCAAAGCCTATAAAAATGTCGGCACGGCACTGGGATACGACAGCAAATAATGACGATGCCCATTCCTTTGCACGAACTCGGTGAGTTGCAATTGACCGTCTTGAATGCCCTCTGGACATTGAAAAACGCAACCGTACATGACGTGCTTGGGTTTTTGCCGGAAGAGGAAAGAAAGCCCGCCTACACCACTGTTCTTACGGTGTTACGCAAACTGGAGCGGTACGAACTGATTACGCATGAGGCAGTCGAGGGAAGCCGGATGCACCGCTATCGCCCGATTATCTCGCCTCAAGATGTACGTGAGGACATTCTGAAAGATGTGTTGACGCGCCTTTTCGCAGGATCACCCGCTCTGCTCATCAAATACATTTTGCAAACGGAGGGGTTCAGCATCGCCGAGTTAAGAGACATCAAGGGAATGATCGAAACGCAGGAAAAGCAGATTATTTTGCGCGGGGGGCAGGTTTCTTTTTCGTCGAACCTACGCGATTAGAGGCAGAAGCGCGGGTGGAGGTTTTCGTCTTCGGAGTGGCAGAGACTTTACCGGAAGTTTTTCTTTTCGCTTGTGCGCGGGGAGCGGTGGACTTTTGAGGCGTTGGCTCTCCAAACCATAGAACGAGAGTGCGTTTGCCGGAGGGGGTTCGACCCCATAGAATCAAGAGCCCGAAGCCTGTGATAATAAAGGCGCAGACGGCTAACCCACCCGACATAAATCCAATTCCTTTTCCAATTAGCGAACAAAGAAAGGTGTCCTCTTCCGATTTAGACGGAGGAGGACACCCCTCTTTTTTGCTTTAGTTGCGGTTGTTGAGTAAGCGCAAAATGAACATAAACAGATTCAGCATATCGAGGTAAAGTTCAATGGCTCCTGTCACCACGTCATCCGGGCTGAGACGGTTGATGATCTGCGACGTGTCATAAAGGACAAATCCACTGAAAATCAGGATGCCAAACAGTGAGTAAACGGTTGCCATTGCCGAGACATTGAAGAGCATCATCACAATGCCGGAAACCAGCAAACCGATCAGTCCGACAAACAACATCCCACCGAGGAAATTAAAGTCCTTTTTCGAGATGAAAACGTAGGCGGAAAGTGAACCGAACACACTCAGGGTCAGCATCGCCGCCTGGGTTGCTAACCCGGGGCGCGTAATCGAAAGTTGAGCCAGAAGAGGACCCAGTAAAGCCCCTTCGAGTGCGGCAAACGCAAAGAACAAAAGCAGATTTAGTCCACTTGTTCGACGGGCGAAACTAAGCCCGATAATACAGATAAACGAAGCGATAATGAGCAGACCGAACGGCGGTACGATACCCGCCTCAACAATCGCGTAGCCAACGCCGACTGTTACTGCCAGACCTGCAAACAGCAATCCATAAACTTTCGCGATAAAAAGTGAGCGTAATCCCACGCTCGCCTGAGAAACCGTACCAACCGACCGACTAATACCAGCGTTCACAGTGTATCCTCCTGAATCCCTCTGACACATATAAGCGTCTACATCAGACTACAAAATTTGACCACAAAACAAAATAGGTTTTCTTCTTTATGTATACATATCAGTATACGCAATTTAAGCGGAAAATATCAGAGATTATCGCCTGACCACCTAAATTCAATCGTTTCGAGAAAAGCGCGGGCAACGATCATGTGTCCAACATGACTGGGGTGTACTCTGTCCCATCCGAGAGTTGCCGGATAGTAGTGTTGCAACGCTTTGTCGAAGGCAAGTTGCGTGTCCTTGAACAGGGTTCCGTGCCGTTCCGCCGTCGCCTTGACCACTTCTCCGTACTCGTCCATTTTCGCCCGCATCGCATCATGTCGGTTTGGTTCAATATAAAAAGGCGTCATTAAGATTATGCCTTCGACTTCAGGAAGGGTCTTTGCAACAAGGTGATCGAGAGTTTCCTCATACTCTTGCAGATAGACGTGTTCCTCAACCCGAAGCGGTGAATCGAACTGCCGCCAGACATCGTTTGTGCCAATCATGATACTTACCCAGTCCGGGTGCAGATCGAGGACATCGGTTTGCCACCGTGCTTTCAGATCACGCACCCGATTTCCTCCCGTCCCCATATTCACCACGCGAAGATTGCGCTCCGGGTAGACTGAGCCGAGCAAAGCATCCACTTGCATGACGTAACCCTTGCCGATGCCACCGAACAAGCCTTCACCGACCGGACGAGCGCGTTCACAATCAGTGATGCTGTCGCCGATCATCAGCAATTTATTTCCGGTTTGTAGCCGCATTTCTATCTTCTCCTGAGAAATTGTTTGCCTCTCATTTCGCCTTGCGTGAGAGCAATTCCTGCAATTTCTCTCTTGGAGAAAAAGAAAAATCACGCCCCCACTTTTCAGGTGAAGGCGTGATCTTCGGAAAATTTTCTGATTCACCTTACACGAGGGATATAATTTACCACCCACTGCGTTAAAAACACTGAGGCACAGAGAAATGCAGGAGAGAAAAAGATAACTTCACACAGAAATACAAACGCAAAGAGAAGAAATGATGAAAGGGAACGAGTATTTGCATCGGCTCTCCTCTCCCAAATTTTAGGGAGGGAGCTTAACACGCAAGACTTTCCCCTGCGCTTCTAACGACTTCCCCGAATTTTCATCGCACCAAACAAAATGACGCTTCCCATGATCATAGGAAAGAGTGCGGAGGGAGCCGGAACCGCTGCCTTAGACCGTCCAAATTGAAAAGTGTCGAGTGCCAGTACGTCTTTACGATCCCCGATGGTAATTCTGAGGCTGAGAGAGGCAATAGGACTGCTGGTTGTTACTCCATAGAATGCAGCGCTGGGGTAGGGGGCGGAAAGGAGACGTTGCTCTCCATTTGCTAGGGTAATTGAAATTTCGCTTGAGGGAAAATCGAAAGTGCCAAGATCAAAGCCAAGAGCCGTTACGTTTGCAGGCAGTGTGATCGTCATCAGTGCTACCGCAGAGGTGCCTACCGGGGGTCCCGTCACCAGATAATCCCCGTTGCCGAGCGTGTAAGTTGTCGTGTAGTAGGTCGCTGAGTTTACAAAAAGTTGTTCGTCTCCTGCAACGGAAAAGGTAACGCCCTGGTCTGAGTAGGACCCTGCTAAGCCATAATTGACAAAACCATCCGCAGGTGCCAGATTCTCGAAACCAATAGTACTGAGTGAACCTGACGCCGCTACAAAACCCGTTCGCTGAGAGTAAAAAGTCGTTTGCCCCGAAGAAGAAAGGGGCATTACCAAGAGAGAAGCCAGGGCAAAGACCACCGTAGCGGGTTGTATCACACACTTCATTGAGAAGACATCTCCATTTCTACATTAACCATAAAACGGGGCAACAAAAAACAAATCGAAACGGAAGTCAGGCGAACGAGTATAATTCAGCGATTTCTTCTTATATCTGCAATATCCATGCCAAGTGTATTCTCGTCTACAAATACTTGCGATTTTCTTACATTCCGACTTGTGTGATGCGTCCTCCGGTGACAGGTAGATAAGCCCCCGTGACGAATCCCGCCAGATCGCTCAAGAAAAACACACACCCATTTCCGATTTCGTCTGCACTACCATGCCGTCGCAGGGGAATGGATTTAGCGAAATTTTTTGAGCCTTCCGAATTGACATCCACTTTTTCATCCACCATCCAACCAGGAGCCACCATATTGACCGTGATATTTTCGGGACCCAATTCTTTTGCCAGTGAACGCGAAACGCCGACCATTGCACCCTTGCCCGCCATATAAACCGACCAGTCTTCAGGAGCCATATTCCACAGTTCAGTTACAATGTTAATGACGCGCCCACCTCCCTGACGGTTCATTACAGGACGAACGGCTTTGACGGTATTGATCACTGCTTTGCACCCGAAGGCAAAAGCTTGCTCATAATCGGTCTCGGTTGCCTCATCGAGTGAACCATTTTGACGCCCGCCAATCGCATTGTTAACCAGCCCGTCAATCCTGCCGAAATCCGCCACAACCGCCGCTACCATTTCTAGAACTGCTTTTGCTTCGCGCACATCCGCACCATAGGCTTTTGCCCTACCGCCTGCCGCTTCTATTTCCGCGACAACGGCTTCGGCTTTTTCGCGGCTGGAACCATAGTTGATAGCGACAATCGCGCCATGCCTTGCACAGACACGGGCGATAGCCGCTCCCAATCCTCGCGCGGCACCCGTTACCAGAATTACTTTTCCGTCCAACATATTGCTTGAAACCTTTACTGCGTCTTGAAAGTGACGAACCTTGCGCCTTCGCCATTGTGCCATAAATTTGCGGCGAACGCGCACAATGATTTGAGATAATTTCTTTTTCATTGATAAAAGATATAAGTAACGAAGGGCGCATTAAAAGACACCCTTGAAAAATTTCGCCCCTTGCCTAATCGGTGAGTTGCAAAAGTTGTGCCACATACTTCGCCTGCTCGGTTCCTTTGTGCTTTTCGTGCCACTCCTCAAACTGTTGCCGCACCTCATCCGCGAAAATACCGCCCGTGATTTCGGGTCTTTTCGTGTCGGGACTTTCGGGCGGCTTGACGCGCTGAGTTCCGTTGTCGGCAGGTGCCTCCAACCCAAAGATAATGGTGTCAACCCCTACTTCCATTGAGGCACCGAGGCACATCACGCACGGCTCCAGATTTGAGACCAAAATAATATCTTTTGCGTCAAGGGGAAGGGCGGGTTCCTTTCCGTCTCCACCGCCTGCGTTCTCAAAGGCGATGATCTCCGCGTGCGCCGTCTTTCGTTTCAGGGCATTGTTGCGATTGTGTCCTCTTGCAACGATCTCTGCCCTATCGTTTTTCCAGAGAGCAATGACACAACCAATCGGTGCTTCTCCTTCGCTGACTCCCACGTTTGCCTCTTCAATCGCTTCACGCATCAACCGCTCTTGCCACTCTTTTGTCAGTTTCATATTCGCTCCTTTCCCTCAATAATTTCAGTGATTTTATGGTTTGACGCGCCTTCTTTTAGAACAATAACTTCTGGTACAATAAGGTTGCGTTCCAAAATCTCAATACGTACAATTTATCGAAACGCGGCGTCTCCGCGCTGGAGTCACCGTTCTGAATTCCCTCTCACTTTCCGTCTCGCCTCGCCGTTTTCCACTGCTGATCACCGTTTGTGCAATGAATCTGATTTATGCCGTTTATTTCGGCGTGATCGGCGTCACTCTGCCTACGCTCGGTCTTGCCTTTCATGTGGGGGCAGGAGAGCAAGGGCAATTCTTCGTTGCTAATTTCGGCGGGTTCATTCCCGGTGTCGCGCTTTCGGGTTTTCTTTCGGATCGCTTTGGGCGCAAGCCCGTCATTTTGATCGGGATGCTACTCTTCATAGGGGCAACCCTTGCCTTTGCTTCGGCTCAATCGTTTGCTCTGTGTTTGATCGCAGTTCCTTTTATTGGGGCGGGTTCGGGTGCGATGCTGGCGGTTGCAAACGCCCTCATTTCCGATCTCTACAGGGAAAAACGTTCTGAAATTCTCAATTTCACGCAGGTAATGTTTGGAGCGGGAGCCGCAATTTCGCCTTATCTTGCCAATCGTTTACTCGAAGCGGGAGTTTCGTGGCGTGTGATTTACACGGCGATTGCAGTAGCAGTAGCTTTGCTGACGGCGTTTTTTGTCTTCCAGAAAGTTCCCGCGATGCCCTCAACGGGGGAACCGATCCGCCTGGGTGTCCTGAAAACAATGCTGAGAAATCCGCATTTTCGCCTGTTGAATCTGGCACAATTTTGTTACGCAGGTGCGGAAGTCGCATTTTTTCAGTGGATCACGACTTATCTGGTGCAGATGCCGGGAGGGGCAAGCGCGAAGATGACGGCGGTGAGCCTTTTCTGGGTTTGCATGACGATTGGCAGGATTATCAACGGAAAACTGATCCGGTATTATCCTCGCATCTTGCTTGGAGCCTCGCTTGCGATGCTGGGTGGATTGGCGCAAATGTCCGTTTTTTTTGCGAAAACCCCTACTTTTGTACTGGTTTCTATCGCTCTGAGCGGTCTTTTTCTGAGTGGAATTTATACTTGCATCATTAGTGAAGTCGGAGACCGTTTCTCTCATGCGTCAGGGACGGCATTTGGGGCGGTTGGCGTTGTTTCCGGTCTGGGAATTGCTCTCAGCACCTGGATTATGGGAGTGATTAGTGAGACTTCCGTAGGATGGACAGGGGCGATGCTGATTCCACCAACTCTCGCGTTTGGGGTGGCGTTCTGTTTGTGGAAAATTAACCGCCGAGAGGCACAATAGTCGGGCGAATGCCAACAAAATATTTCAGAGAGGAAGTTTCCCACGTTGTGGCGAAATAGCCTTTCGAGAATTGCAATAAAAGGAGCGAAATCAGATGAGTGAGCAAAGAAATCGTCGTGAGTTTTTACGCGGAGCCGCGTTCACGACAGGCGGACTGTGGTTGTCGCAAACCTCCTGGGCGAAACCACTTCTTTCCCCGAACGAACAGATTCAGTATGGATGTATCGGGGTGGGGGGCAAAGGCTCCAGTGATACCGACGATGCAGGACGAAACGGCGTCGTCGCTGCGATTTGTGATGTGGATGAGCGTATTCTGGCGGAGTCGGCAAAGAAGTACCCGAACGCAAAAAAGTTTACGGATTACCGAAAAATGTTGGATGAAATGGGCAAGTCCATTGATTGCGTCACGGTTTCCACGCCGGATCATAATCATGCCGCCGCCGCTTCAATGGCAATGCTGATGGGCAAACACTGTTTTTGCCAAAAGCCATTGACGCACAACATTTCGGAAGCGCGACGCCTCGGTGAGATTGCCCGCTCGATGAAAGTCCAAACTCAGATGGGCAATCAGGGGACTTCGCAAGAGGGTCTCCGACGTGCCGCAGGTTGGCTTCGCGCCGGAGTTCTCGGTACGGTGACTGAGGTTCATGTCTGGACAAACCGTCCGATCTGGCCTCAAGGCGGACCCCGCAATCCCCCGAAACCCGCCCCCGATAACCTCCACTGGGATTTGTGGTTGGGCGTCGCTCCCACACGACCCTACGCAGACGGCTATCATACCTTTGCATGGCGCGGGTGGTGGGACTTTGGAACAGGTGCTCTCGGAGATATGGCTTGCCATACAGTGAACATGCCTTATATGGGATTGGATTTGCGAAACCCGACCTCGGTGGTGGCGGAGAGCGGCGGACATAACAAGGATTCGTATCCGCACTGGAGCAAAATCATCTTCACTTTTCCGGCAACGAAAACTCGTCCTGCCCTGAAAATGTTCTGGTATGATGGCGGCAAGATGCCTTCGATGGACTTGTTCAAGGGCATTCAAAAACCCTCCGATAGTGGTTCGATGATCATTGGATCAAAGGGCAGAATGTACACGTCGGGAGACTACGGCGAGAATGCCCGCTTGATGGATGATCTGCAACCGATGGAAGTTCAGTACGAAAAATCGCCGGGACACTTTGAGGAACTCGCACGAGCGATCAAGACCGGAAAACCTGCGGTCTCCAACTTCCCCGACTACGCTGGCCCTCTCACGGAAACGATCTTGCTGGGAAACCTTGCGGTGTGGGCGGAGGGGAAAACGATTGAGTGGGATCCCCGCAAACTTAGAGCGAAAAATGCGCCTGAACTCGAGAGTATGATTCGCCCACGCTACCGTCCGGGTTGGAAGGTGGGTTAGTCGTTCGGAGACAGGCGGCGGAATCAACTCGCTGAGGGTTGTTTTACCGCGCCTAGTTTATCCAATCGCGGACAAAAGCGATTTGCTTCGGTCGTGGTCAGTTCTCAGTGCGTGGTAAGGGGGCGGCTTTATCCCAGGTGACACGCTGAGTGCGAAACAGAAACCGCAAAAAGCCGAGCCAGAGCGCGTAATTCATCACATAAAAATAGCCGATGGGACGCATCCACTTTGGAGGCGTCCCTTTTTTTTCGATTTTCAGAGTGAGAAAAGCGGCGGCAATACCGAAGATTTGCAGGGTTAGCCACAGCGCGTAAATCGGACGACTCACCAGAAAAAGATTAGCGATGAAAGCCAGAAGGTAAAGGTGAGGGACAAACCAGCGCAACACTTTGTGACTCCAGAACGCGAAAGAGCGCAGTCCCAGAAAGGGATTGAGCAAGGCACGATTAAGACCAAGAGCCTGAAATCCCCCGGCTCCAATTCGTATCTTTCGCGTCATTTCTGCGGAAGAATTCACGGCGGCAGGTTCAGTCGCCCGTGCTTCCGGGCAGAAAATGACTTTGTGTCCTCGTTCCAAAATGCGCAAGGTTAAGACGAAATCCTCTACAATCGTGTTTGAGGGCAGTGCTTCGTAGAGAGTGCGGCGTAAAGCGAAAATGCCGCCGTTGCAACCGATCAGAAATCCCAAATGGCTTTCGTTGCGCTTGATCCAACTTTCATACTTCCAGTAAATGCCCTCTCCTGAAATCCCGCCTTTCTGCTCCAAAGTCAGTTCCCCGCTCACGCACCCAATCTCGGAATCGGCAAACGGTGCCACTAATTGCCTCACCGCATCAGGGGCGTAAAACGTGTTGGCGTCGGACATCACAACGATTTCCGCCGGAGTTTGTGCTTTCTCCAACTCGCTAAAAAGATCGTTCAGAACGGAAATTTTTCCTCTTCGCTCCTCAAAAAGATTGACCTGCACACGCTCGGAACTTTGAGAGCGGAGGTACTCGGCGGTCCCGTCATTGGAGCCGTCCGAGCCTATCCTCAAACTCAGCAGGTGTGGCGGGTAATCAATCTCAAAGAAATTAGCCAGTTTCGCTTTGATGACTTCGTGTTCGTTGTAGGCGGAGACTACCATGACAACAAAGGGAAGTTCGGATTCAGAGAGAAGGGAAACCTGTCGAACGGCTTTGAATCGAGCGAAAATTGCCAGCATCAGTGGGAAAATCAGGTAGGTGAACAGAATCAGGCTCCAACCGAGCCAGAAGAAAAAAAGCGAGATTATGGGAATAGCGGAAAGGGAAAGAATAGCGGCAATCCTTAGTTTTTATTAGATGAATTGTGGCGAATCTCGCTCGTTTCTTAAGAGCGTGAGGGGAAAAATTACCACTGGAGTGGATTTGGCGTCGTGAAATCGTAAACGGCGGAATCAATTCGCCGCTTGCGGCTTCGCCGTTCCGCATTCATCCAATCGTGGACAAAAACGTAGTGTGCCGAACGATTTGCCCTGCCCTAAATGCCCGGAAAAGTAATTTGTGCAGAGATTATCTTTCTGCTTGCAGGAGGAAGCCAGTGAGATTTGCGGACATTGACTGCGAAGAATTGCGGATAAAGACCTGACTTTCCGAAGATGCACAACCGAGAATAGTCCGGTATCTATTCTGTGCAAGCCTTTTGAGATGATTCCATTGCACCCCGATGACCGAGGGTCAAAGGTGAAAATGAAGCAGGATCGAGCGGAAGTCTGAGGAGTTTCGATGGATTTTGGACGCATTGCGGCAATATTAAAGAGGCGGATTTTGTTGTTGCTCTCGTGCGTTTTCGTCACGATGGCTCTAACCTGGGGAATGACGCGGCTGACTGGTTCCCGGTGGCTTGCGACCGTCACCTTTTTGATTCCGTCCTCTTCACCTTTGACGGAGGCGACAAAAGACAAATCCGAAACCCCCATGATGGACTCGAAAGGGCAATCCGCCATTTTTGCCGCGATTGCGAAAAGCCCGGATGTGCTTCAAGTCGCTCTCAAGAAAGTGAAGATCGCACCGCCGAGAGATTTAGTCAAACAAATTGATTTCGATGCGATTGGAGCGCGACTTTACGAACTCAAAGTGGCGGACAGCAATCCGTCTCGTGCCGAACAACTTGCCAACTCAATCGCAGACACCTTTATCACGGAGAATGATCGTTTGAATCGGGTGACGGCTCAACGAAATCTCACGCTCCTGGAAGGGCAACTCAGAGAGCGTAGCAGAACCCTCGAAGTTGCAAGAAAAAAATATGTCGCCTACTGCGCCGCGAACAACATTCAGGGCGAAGGCGCAAACGGGCAGATTATCCTTGCACAACGGCGGCAGGAAAACGCGCAACTGAGTGCCGCGCAAATCAAAGAGCGCATTGATTCCAACAGTACTCGACTTTCCGGTTTAAGGGCGCGAATGGGCAAAATTCCCGCCACCGTCAATGTAGATCGCCCCTACACGCAACGGATTGACCTGCAATTTTCGGAGCGGAACATCGCCGAACTCAAGCAAAGGCTTGCGACGATGCGACAACGCTACGAAGAAGCCAATCCCCGAATTATCGAACTGAAGCAGTACATTGAAGACGCAGAGCGCGAATACAATGAGGCTGTCGGGACGCCGAAATACTCGGTTCAGGCAAACCCACTCGCCTCCGCAATCGAAACAGATGTGAAAAGTCTCGAATCGCAGATCAAAGCCGATGAGAGTATTCTGGTGAATCAGCAAGCGAGCATAGATGAGGCAACCGCAGAAATCGCTCGACTTTCAAGCGCAAATACTCCGCTCAGTTCACTTGCAACCGAGGTCGCAAACGCAACCAACTCGAAGACAGCGATGGAAAGCCGCGTTCTTGCCGGTCAGATGCAGTTCGATGTGGCGGCTCAACAAAAATCTCTCGTGATTTTGGAGCGTGTGAACGCCTCTAATCCGCCCGCTAATACCTCGTCAGGAAAGACACTCAAACTGATGCTTCTCGGTGCCCTTGTCGCCGCAATCGTCCTTTCCGGAATCCTGATTATGATGGACAGCGGAGACAATCGCCTTAAATCCATTGAGGGAGCGGAAAATCTGCTCGGTCTTCCCGTGAGGGCAAGTATCCCTCCGCCGCAGGGAAGCGTCAGTGCGCTCTCGCTTGTCCGGGCGGCGGAACTTCACCCGCTTTCTCCTCACGCGGAAGCCTTTCGGTTTCTCGGTCATCACTTTTTGCACACGCACAATCGCAACGCCATTCCCCGCTCAATTATGATGCTTTCTGCAAAGGCAAAACAGGGAAACACCAACACGGCAGTCAATCTCGCCCTGACACTGGCACAAGCGGGACATCGCGTAATTCTGGTGGATGGAAACACACGAACACCGAGTTTGCATGAAATCTTCGAGATTGACAACGACACAGGCTTGACAACCGTGCTTTCCAATCCAACGGAAGAAATGATCTCCGCAACGTTACGCCCGACCAACCTGTCGAATCTCTTGATTTTGCCTTCGGGCCCGCCCTCCGATAATCCCTGGGAACTGTTCAGCACACAGGGAGTACAGGCACTTTCCATTAATTTGCTCGGACGTGCGGACTATGTGATTTACGATACGCCCCCCGCCCTCCCCTACACCGATGCCATGAATCTCGGTGAGATTGCAGAAGCCGCACTAATGTGTATTCGCGTGACGGATCGTCTGAGTGGGCAGGAAGCGCGAGTGGTGCAAATGTTTCAGATGCAGGGGGTGCAGGTGGTGGGCAGTGTGCTGAAAGATGTTCCCGCCTCCTTTATTCAGGAAAGTCAGCGAATGGAAATCGGGGGTTCGCGCTTTGTCGAATCGGCGAATGAAGCCTTGCCGCCGTTCGCCATTGAGTCCGCACAAAGCAATCTCCCCGTGAAGCACACTGTCGCGCAACCGCACTCTTCGCCCGCAGAAACCTCGCCTGTGGAAGTGGAAGCCGTGGCGACTCTGGCAGTGGCTCCCCTGACGGCGGAAGATTTACGAACGATTCTTGGCGAAGTCATGCGTGAGAAATCCGCACCTCTCTCCGAAGTCGAAGCCGAACCCGTTATTGTTGCACCCGCCCCGGCTTTTGCCGAAGAAGAAATCGAAGAAGCGGCTTTTGTACAAGCCACAGTTTTGCCGCAAGAAATAAGAGTAAGTCCGTCCCCTGTAAGCCTTAACAGCGAAAACGTTGATGCGGAGGACGAGGAGAGTGTCATGCAAAGTCAGTTCCACACCCCGGATGTCACCTACACGCCCGTGTCTCAGGCAAGCGATGAGGTGATGCGGCTTCGTGTCGGGGATGCCCTGAATCGTGTCGAGGTTCTCGAACGACAATTGGAAGAGCGCAATCGTCACAATGATCTGCTGTCTGAGGAGTCGCGTCGGCTGGCGAACGAACTGCTCGCTTCACAGCAACGGCTTGCGGAAGTGGAAGTACAGGAGAGTGCCGCCGCCGATGCCGTGATGTTCACTTCGCAAACCCGCATCAAGGCAGAGGAAGAAGTGGAGAGCCTGAAGACCGCCGCGCAAGTCGAAGCGGAAGGGATCAAGGAAACCGCACGAATGGAAGCGGAAGCCATGATGCAAGCCGCCCGGAAACAACTCGAAGAGGCGCAAGCGGTAGGAATGACCTACTTGAATCAGGCGGAACAGGTCAAGCAACAGGCTTATCAGGAAGCGGAGCGGATTGTTCAGGAAGCGCAAAACAACGCCACTGCCCTGTTGAATGGAACCCGCCAGACCGCCGAAATCGAAGCAGAAATGATTCGCGTTGAGGCGCAGGACAGTGCCCATTCGCTTCTTGCAGAAGCGGGACGACGGGCGGAAGAAGTCAATGAGCGCGTGGCTACCGCCTACGAAGAGCATCTTAAAACGCTGGGAGACGACATTGTGGCGAAGTTGCGGCAGTCCATCCAGACGCAACTAGCACAATTTCCCTCGCTCTCTTCCGCTACGCCCCTGCGGAACGGCCTAAATGGAATTCATTCGATGAGTTCGACGACGACGCAGGAACCCGTCGCAACTGGAAATAATGTAGGCAACTCCCGCAACGGCATGAACGGACACGGTGAGTAAAGAATCGGTTGAATTCAAGCGGAACAGTTTCGGTGCAATAAGTAGGAACGCGCAAAGATAAATCCAGAATAACTTCAGGACAGCGGAATAAATTCGCTTCTGGCGGCTACGCCGATAGTCCTGTGGACAAAAACGTAGGCGGCAGTTGATAGGTTTGTTTGACGCAGGTAAAACGATGATACACTTCTCCTTAATCTATTTTTCATCGCTGTACTTCTGGTGCGCTATTGCTCTCTTTTGTGTTTCGACGGTTCTGGTCGTGAAAAAGAGAGGCGGAACCTTTCGCCCTCGTGAAATTTCGGTAGGGGACTATCACTCTGAGGTGATGTTGCAACCCGGCGTTCAGGAAACCCCCGACGCTGAAATCCCGGAAAAAGGAAAATCGAAATCCGACAAGGCAACCGCCGAGTTTGTTCCTGAACGAAAGCGAGAAGAAACGGTTCGCCCGGAACGCCGAAACTGCACGGAACCTACCGACACGGGATGTACTCGTGTGCTGATCGTGGGGTCGGGTTCCGTAGGCAGAACACTCGCACGAAGTCTTCAGTCGGGCAAAAAGCATTTCGTCGTTGGCTTTGTGGACGATGGCGAGGGAAACGATCACCTGCGCCATTTGCGGGGAGATTGGAAGGTTCTTGGTTCGCGTGACGAGGTGGAGCGACTTGTCAAAGAGTTGCGCGTGGACGAAGTGATTCTCGCCTATGCACCGACGTGGCAACATACCCTTGTCGAAAACCTGTCGGCGAAGTACCCGGAAGTCAGTCTCCGCGTGGTTCCCTCCTATTACGACGCTTTGATGCGCCTCACCGAGATCGAATGTCACAACGACATTGCGCTGATTCGGCTCACGCAGAGTTCCCGCAGGGCGCGTGATCTGGTGAAGCGTACCTTTGATATTCTTGTTGCCGTGTTCGGGTTGATCCTGACCTCTCCGTTTTTGCTCGTCAGTGTTTTGCTGATTAAAGCCTCCTCGCAAGGCTCTCCGATCTTTGCACAACAACGCATCGGGTGGCACGGCGAACCGTTTACCCTCTACAAACTCAGAACGATGGTGGCGGATGCCGAGCGAAAATCAGGTCCTGTCCTCGCAACCGGAACCCGCGACTCGCGCCTGACGCCGGTGGGAAAGTACCTCAGAAAGTTTCGACTGGACGAGATTCCGCAACTCTGGAACGTTTTAAGGGGCGAAATGAGTCTTGTAGGCCCTCGCCCGGAGCGTCCTTTTTTCGTGCAGCAATTCACGAAGAAAACGCCCTCCTACGCGCATCGTCATCAGGTGCGCCCCGGCATCACCGGGCTGGCGCAGGTTTGTGGGGGCTACCATACCGATGCCCGCGACAAACTCCGTTTCGATCTGATTTATGTTTCCTACAATTCGCTCTGGCTTGACTTTACGATCCTGTGGAAAACGGTGTCAGTGATCGTCATTCCGCAAAAAAGTGGGCTGGATAAGTAACCTCCACGATGGCTTTACCGCACACCCAATTATCGCAGGAACGAGAACGCACGGTTTACAATCCGCCGGAACAGGGTCTGTTTTCTCCGCACAATATCGTCCTGTTTCTCGGTGGGGTGCTGTGCCTTCCGGCTTTTCTGGCTTACTTTCTGGCAACCTCGCAGGAGACGCAGGCGGTTGCCGAAATCCTGGGCGTGGTGGGAGCGATTGCCACACTTCGTAATCCCTTTATCGGGCTGATCATTTTTATCGGTTTGCTCTACACACGCCCCGAAGACCTGCTTCCTCAGCTCGAAGGGATGCGTCTTTCGCTGATGGCTTCCGTGTTGACCCTTGTAACGCTCCTCGTTTACAAAATGCAGAACAAGGAAAAAGGCGTCAAAACACCGGGTAACGCCCTCATGCTCACCTTTGGATTGCTTTGCGTAATCTCGACGGCGACTTCGAGCGGAGAGCCTGCCGTTGTCGCGCAAGAAGTCGGCAAACTGATCATCCTCTTTTTTCTCGTCGTCAATCTCGTCAATACGCCCGCCCGCTATCATACGTTTGTTTCCGCCATGCTGACGTTCACGGTTTACCTTGCGGTTTATTCGCTGTGGCTTTTTCTGTCGGGCGATGGCGTCAAGCGGGGCGACATCGCACAGGCGCAGGGAAGCGGAATCTTCGGAGACCCAAACGATCTTTCCGCTTCGATTGTCGCCGGAATCGCGCTTTGTCTGACGCGCATCGCACAATCAAAGCCACTGGGAAAAGTATTTTATATTGCCCTGAGTTTGTTTTTGATGTGGGCAACGGTCTTGACAAACTCACGCGGCGGAATGTTGGCGTTGATGCTTGTGCTGGGCGGGTTTCTCATCATCTATATTCCCGGCAAAACAACGGCTCTCATGCTGTCACTTGTTCTTGGCGTAGGGATGTTGAAATTCGGACCGAGCCGAATGTCGGAGATGGACGCAAGCGAAGAGTCCGCAAACTCACGCTTCTGGTTCTGGGACAACGGCGTCACGCAGTTGATGTCTTCCCCCGTCACCGGAGTGGGATACGGGCGTTTCGAGAGCATTAACGGTGGCATGACCGCGCACAATTCCTATGTGCTGTGCTTCACCGAACTGGGAATACCGGGCTATTTTTGCTGGATTGGTTGCCTTTACTACTGCTTTCGGCGACCCTACAAAAAGGGGCAGAAGTCCGCTTTCATTCCCGAAGACAAGCCTAACATTGAGGACAAGCCAAAGCGGAAAATGTCCTCGAACGGAATCATAGACCGGAAAAAGCACATCGCACGTCTTGATCACGAACGCATCGGGCCTCGCCTTGCACTCGCGGGTTTTATGATGGCGGCGTTCTGGATTTCGCGCACTTATGTTCCGGTACTTTATCTCTTTATCAGTTTGCCGCTTGCACAGGCGGCAACTTACCAGAAAACCGATGAACGCCCGCTCCCTAATCCACGCGAACTTTACCTGGACTACTGTAAAATCGCCGCGATTGCAATTGTTTCGATTGTGTCAATTGGCGTGATCGCCCATAAGATGAAGTAGGGTTGGATGTAAATTCCGCCGATAATGAGGATTATGAATTCAGAGACGCAGACAGAAACACGAACCGTCCTTTATACCGCGCACGGGCATCTGGGCGTGGGAATGGGGGCGTGGCGTGAAATGTTCACCGAATTGTGGGAGACCCGCGAACTGACGTGGCGGCTTTACCTGCGTGACTTTTCGGCGCGTTACCGTCAAAGCCTGCTCGGTTACGTGTGGGCGGTACTTCCTGCGCTGATCACGGTGGCGACTTTTACGTGGTTGAATCGCACGAATGTGCTTCCGGTAAAGGGAACGCCGCTCCCCTATCCTGTCTTTGTTTTATTGGGAATGACGGTCTGGCAACTGTTTGCGTCGGGGTTGACAAACTCCACTCAGGCACTGGTTGGAGCCTCCGCATTGATCACAAAAATCAACTTTCCGCGTGAAACACTCGTGATTGCGGCTTTTGGACAGGCGGTCTTCGACTTCTTTATTCGGCTATTTCTGCTTGCGGGAGCCTTTGTGATTTATCGAGTCACGCCGTCTCCCGCCATTTTGCTGATGCCGCTCGTTTTGCTTCCGCTCTGTTGCCTCACGCTCGGATTGGGCTTGCTGAGTGCTCTACTGAATGGCGTGTTGCGTGACGTCGGACAAATTATTACGTTTTTGCTTACCTTCTGGATGTTTTTGACTCCGGTAGTTTATCCGGCTTCAACCGAAGGCAGTAAAGCCCTGCTCAACGTCTTGAACCCGGTGAGTCCCTTTGTGATTGCCGTGCAAGACCTGACCATTGTGGGACACCTGACGCAACCCGGGAATTTTGCGATTGGCTGCGTGGTAAGCGTGGTCGTGCTGTTGCTTGGCTGGCGGCTGTTTCACCTTACCGAGCCGCGCATCGTGGAGAGGATTTAACCGATGACTTCCTCTGTAGTTTCCGTCGAAAACGTGTCGAAGAAGTTTTGTCGTGGTTTGAAGCGCGGAATGTTGTACACGGTTCAAGATGTGGCGCGGGACATGATGGGGGTTCGTGCCAATTCCGACGCCCTGCGCGAAGAAGAGTTCTGGGCGGTCAAAGATTTGTCTTTCGAGTTAAAGCATGGGGAAAGTTTGGGCTTGCTCGGCACAAACGGTGCCGGGAAATCCACCCTGCTGAAAATTCTGAACGGGATCATTCGTCCTGACATCGGGCAGGTGCAAATGAAGGGGCGGATCGGGGCTTTGATCGAGGTAGGAGCGGGCTTTCACCCGATGCTGACCGGGCGCGAAAACATCTATATCAACGGTGCGATTCTCGGCATGACCAAGCGCGAACTCGATGCAAAATTCGATGACATCGTTTCATTTTCCGGCTTGAGTGGCTCGATTCTCGATGCACCCGTGAAGACTTATTCCAGTGGAATGTATGTGCGACTCGGCTTTTCAGTGGCGATTCACTGCGACCCCGACGTGTTGCTGGTAGACGAAGTTCTGGCGGTGGGAGACAGTGCATTCCGGGTGCGTTGTTCGGAGTGGATTGCGAGTTTTCTGAAAAAGCAGGGAACGCTGATTCTTGTTTCGCACTATCTGCCCTCCATTCGTGAGACCTGCAACAAAGTCATCTGGATGAAAAACGGTGAATGTCTTTTCTACGGAGATACGATTCCCGGCTTGCAGGTGTACCAGAACGCAATCTCGCAACCTGCAACCGCGATTGGCTCTGTAGAGACAAATTCACCTATAGCGATAGGTTCGCCGCTACAAATGACCTCTATAAAATTGACGGACGGTGAAAGCGAAAACGCGATTCTTGAGTTTGATTACGGGCAACCGTTTGCGCTCGAAGTGGGCGTGAACGCTCAGCGCGATATGGGCGGCGTTCATTTGCACCTCGTATTTTCTAATCAGGAGGTGGGGGCGGTGTGTGGCTGGACTTCGCGAACCGGGCGACCCGAAGGACTCTGTTTTCCGCAGGGACAAACGACACTTCACGTTGACTTAGGGGAACAGGCGCTTGTTCCCGGCAATTATTCAGTCGTCGCTTATTTAAGCGATCTCAAGCATTTAGCCGACTATCATGAGTATGTGGGTCCTCAATTCGGGGTTCGCCCTCATGCCGTCGTGGACTCCCGATATGGGATGATGATGTTGAAAGGAACGATAGATGCTTAACGGCACTGTGCTTGACCCTCCCGCCGAAGCCGAATTTGTCGAGCGATTGGCTTCCATTGACGACCTTTCGGAGCATGGCGATCATCTTGCGCGTTACCGATTTTCGGTGCAATTCGTGCAGGGCGCAAGGGTACTCGATTTATGCTGTGGGATTGGCTACGGCTCATTTTTGATGGCGGCGGCAGGGGCAAAAGAGGTGCGAGGTCTCGATGTGTCCGAGGACGCCTTGAACGCCGCAAAGGGACAGCCCACCCTTCCCAACCTGAGATTCGACTATGGGGATGTGTGCGCGACCCTACCGGAACCGGGAACGTGGGACTTTGTGAACTGCTTTGAGGGCGTCGAACATGTCCCCGATCCTGCGAAACTTCTTGAGAATATCTACGCGGCACTCAAGCCGGGTGGACTTGCCGTTGTCTCGACTCCAAACGCCGACGCTTATGGCGGACACAGCGGAAAACCCTTTCATATTTCT
>JACMPS010000504.1 GCA_014377395.1 Chthonomonadaceae bacterium | reverse complement strand
GTCTGAACCTGGGGTTTCCAGTCGAGTTCTTTTAATTTCGAGAAGTAGTCTTCGGGCGTCAATTCGGACGGCGGCTTGTTCAGGATCGTCACGAGAACGGCTTCCATGACGTTGGTTCCAAACGAGCGTCCGTCAATCACGGGCGTTGTCGTGATAAGTTGGAAAACTCCGCGACGCTTGAGTTCCTGTACGTTTTCTTCCGTCGTGGTGTTTGTGAGAATGATCTTTCCGCGCAAATCTACGGGGGCAAAACGATTGATGAGAAGGAAATCCCCGGCGATCACGTCCGCATCCGCATAAAATTTACTGAATTTCGGGGTGTTCCGACCTTGCTTGTCGCCTGTCGGGTAAAGCCATTTGTAGGGCAAACGCAACACAACCGGCAGAAGGAGGGTCGCCAGCACCTTCACTGTTTTCTCGGAGCGTACCGGAAAGGGCAAGCCGAGATTGAACATCAAATCTCCAAAAACAATGGACTTCGCTCGCTTTGCAAGGGCTTCCGCCATTCCAAATCGATCTACCGCACAAACGAGCAAGACGTTTTTCTGTGAAAAGTCTACAATCCCTGTGTCTTGGAGAAAAGCAACGGTCTCGCGTTCCAGCGTGTTTTTCAGTCCGCTTCCGTCCACAAATGGCGTCTTTTTTGCATTGTCCATCAGGTGCAGAATTTCGTTGAGGACGTAGCGGCGTTCCCTGACATAAACGTAAATATCGGTTCCGCCTACCCCGAACGCATCCACCTTGCCATCGAGTTCGGCGACCATTTGCCGAAAGCGGTTCATGTCGCCATCGGTTCCGATGCGCTCGATCTCGAATTCTTCTCCGAAGAAAGTGGCGTTTACTTTTTTGTTGCGACTGGACGAACCCAGACTGATACTGACCACACGTTTCATTCCGACTCCTGCGTCGCCGAAAGGGACAGGCAACTGAGGATTATTGTAGAGGAAGTCGGCGCAGAAGTCAAGAGAGGCAAGGGAGCGGACACTACCCTTTCGGCTTTTTCAGTTCGATGATGTAGTTGAGGTGCGGCTTGTCTCCCACATTGGTGAGGTGTCCATCCACCCTGCCCTCCTCAGAAACGGAGACGAAAGAGACCTGTCCATCCTGAAACGTGGTGTCATGAAACGAATTCGGGTCTTTGGAATCGGTAAAGCGCAAAAGCCCGCCGGACGGCACGATGTAGACATAATCCAGTTGGTGCAAATGTGCGTCCAGGCTTTCGCCGGGTGCGACGGCGAGTTCCCACACCCGAACCTGCTCATTCTCAAACAATAGTTTGGTTCCCACTTGCTCACTCGGTAACGTTTCCATGCGTTTTCTCCTCTTGCAACAACTTTACGGGAAGGTCAGGAATGAAAAGATCACTCCTGACCGAAGTCCTCTTGCTTTTACAAAGCAATCCACCTGCAGACTTCTACTCTTTTGCCCAGAACATCGCACCGGGTTTTTCTTTGACCACGGCGATTTCGAGGGTTTGCAGGGCTTTCTGCAAGCCTTCCTTTGTGGACATCATGCCGTCTTCATGCTCGATAGATAGCACCCAATCGTACCCGACCATGCGAAGCGTCGAGACGAAATCGTTCCACCATTCCTGGCCGTGTCCGTAGCCCACCGAGCGAAATACCCACGAACGCTCTGCGATATCGCCATACGATTTCACGTCGAGGTTGCCGTTAATCCCACTATTGATCGTGTCAATGCGCGTGTCCTTTGCGTGAACGTGGAAAATGGCCCCGTGTTGCGCGAGATAACGCACCGCCGCGAGTGGATCAATGCCCTGCCACCAGAAATGAGACGGGTCGAAGTTGCACCCGATCTGCTCCCCCGCCGCCTCCCGCAATTTGATCACCGTTTCGGGATTGTAAACGATGAAACCGGGGTGCGCCTCAATCGCGAATTTCACGTTGTGGGCTTTTAAGAAAGCGTTCTGCTCTTTCCAGAAGGGAATTGCGACTTCATTCCACTGATAATTGAGAATGTCGCGGAACTCATCGGGCCAGGGGCAAGTAACCCAGTTCGGGTTTTTGCCGCCGGGGCCCGAAGGGCAGCCGGAAAAGCCGTTTACCACGCCGATACCGAGTTTCTCGGCGAGCAAAACCGCATTATGAAACGCCATATAGTGATCTTTTGCAATCTCTGCGTTCGGGTGAATCGGGTTTCCATGTACGGAAATCGCCGTCAGTTCCAGACCCCGGCTTTCGATGGCATGAAGGAGTTGTTTGCGCTTGCCCTCATCATTGATCAGCGTTTCCGCCCCCCCGAAGTCGTCGAGGTGTCGCGAACCGGGATACGCCCCGCCCCCCAATTCAACTGCCTGAATCCCTGCCCCCGCGATGTAGTCGAGGGCTTCCTCCAACGGACGATCTCCGAATAGTGCCGTAAAAATTCCAATTTTCATGCTGTCTTTTCTCCTCTGCGAAAATAGATGATTTCAAGAGACCCGGTGTTAAATTCAGTGTCTTAATGCGGGTTATGGAACCTGTCCTACCCGCCGAACTTGCGCGGGAAGTTTCTCTGCCGTCATTCTAGCACACAGAGGGCGTGGCTCTCAATACTCCCGGAAAAGTTCCGGGCTTTCTTTCTGGAAAGAAAGGTACAATCGCAATATGTTCACTCTTGAGCGCGAAGTGTTTTTTCAGGAGAGACATTATACGTCCCTGTTCGTGAAGGCAACCGCCCGGAGACAACTCGATCTTATGAAACACACCGCTCGAATTTCAACCCTGTGGGCAATGTCGCTCTTGGGCGCAATGTTCTGCCCTGCACACGCACAACTCACCCACCCGGTGGAACCGCTCACCAATCCCGGAGTGGTTCGTATCGGGACGTGGGGCGACAATGATCGCGCTTATGCCCTGACTATTCCCGGCAAGACGTTTTCCTTTTATGGCACGACTTACACCACGCTCACCCTTACCGATAATGGTGTACTCACCTTTGGCAACACAAACTATCTCTCCAGTAATCCCTCGAATCTGGGGATGCCGCGTGGCTCTTTTCCCGGCGTGTGGGTGGCGCAGGACGACTGGCTTCAACCCGCCATTTCCTTTACTCCACAGGGCTACATCTACTACAAAATCTACTCTGACGGCGTGGCGTTCACCTGGGCGAACGTGCGCCGAGGAGACGGCGCGGGGGGCGGGCCCACCAACACATTTCAGGTAATTCTCTACAATAACGGCGATATTGGTCTCGCTTATGACGACCTGAACAAAGTTGATAATTACGTCGTGGGATTGAACAAGGGCGCAGGGGGGATTTACGCTTCTCTCACGGGAGTCAATACCGGGACAACCGCTTTCACCGAGAGCAATTATGCCAGCGTCTCTAAAACTGCGTACCTGTTTCGCTATAATGGCACCAACTACCTCGCATCGCGTACCTTCTCCGTGTCCGGTACGCTTCAACTGGAAGCAATCGTGAACACGGCTCCGCCCCAACCTTTTCAGTTCACCTTCCGGAAAACGGGCAGTACCGATCTCGTGGTTTCCGCAAACGTCCCAGCAAGCGGCGCGTTTGCTTTGCCTGGAATCCCCGTTGGAATTTATGTGATGCACGTCAAGGGCCCCCGCTATCTCGCGAAAAACGTTAACCTCAGCATCACCAATAGTAACGCCGTGTTGCCGAGTCCCGTGCCACTCCTTGCCGGGGACATCAACGGAGACAACGC
>JACMPS010000045.1 GCA_014377395.1 Chthonomonadaceae bacterium | reverse complement strand
GGACTCTTTTATGCCGAAAATGACGGATTCTATTTGTCAGACAAACTTGTCCTGCCCGGTAAGAAATACAATGATTGACCGTCTGACGAGAAACATGGGAACACTTGACTTTGCCGCTAGAATCGGAAGTGATGACGCTGACTCAATGTCCGCAGGACTATCAGCGTAGCCGCCAGAAGCGAATTTATTCCGCCGTAGAGAAAAGAAGCCCGGTCTCCAATTGGAGACCGGGCTTCTCTTCGTGAGAGGTTCGCTTAACTCAGCAACTCGCGCAGTCGGCGAGTGCGGCTTCGTTTGCGGAGTTTCGTCAGTGCCGAAGTTTCGATCTGACGGACACGCTCACGGGTGACTTCAAGGGCGCGTCCCACTTCTTCAAGGGTGCGCGGCTCATCGCCGTCCAGACCGTAGCGCAAAAGAACAACGTCTTTTTCGCGGGTAGTGAGGTCTTCGAGTGCAAGCATCAGTTCGTCACGCAGTGCCCCCTTCGTAGCTTCCGCCACCGGGTTTTGTGCATCGGTTGCCGGAATCAGATCGGCAAGACGACTTTCGCCCTCTTCGCCAATCGGGGTTTCCAGTGACATCGGCTCGATAGCACCGCGAAGCAACTCAGAGAGTTTTTCCTCGGTCATCGTCATTGCCTCTGCCAGTTCGGAGCGGGTGGGTTGTCGTCCCAACTTCTCCCGCAGATTTCCGCGAGTTTTGTTGATACGTCCCAGGGTGTCCGTGACGTGAACAGGAAGACGAATCAAGCGGGACTGATCGGCAATCGCACGAGAAATCGCACGGCGGATCCACCAGATTGCGTAGGTGCTGAAACGATAACCTTTTTTGTAATCGAAACGCTCCACCGCCCGAATCAAACCGACTGTGCCTTCTTGCATCAGGTCTTCAATCGGCATTCCGTGTCCCAGATAGCGACGTGCAACCGAAGCCACAAGGCGCAAGTTGGACATGACAAGAACGTTTTTGGCGTCCTCGGCGTCTCGTGCGCTTTGCGGAACTTCCATGCGAATCGCAAGTTTCTTCTCTTCGTCGTGGGTCAGCAATTTCACTTTGCCGGCGCGACGAAGCCATGCCTGGGCACTCTCTTCAAGTTCCGCGGGAGCATCATCGTCGTTTACGGAGTGAGCGGCGGTACGCGAGGTACGGCGTGGGCTATCGTCGGAGACGAAAGCCAGTCGCGCTTCAAGCGAAGTTGCCATTGATTCTACCGCTTCGTCGTCCATTGAAGCAACGGCGAGAATAGTATCTTTCCCGTCGGCACGCGCCGAAAGGCCTTTTCCCTTATCCAAAAGGGTTTTTCGATTTCGTTCTATCTGTGCGGGCATCGTGCCCTTCCTTTCTCGTCGTACTACACGCCACTAAAAACCCCCGGTTTCGGCGCGTCGCACCTTGTATGGGTCTGAACAAAAATCAGAACTCAGGTGGAGCCTCATCGAAACGGACTACCCGGCATTCTCACAGGTAGCAGTGTCAGGTTGTGCAGTCAAACCCTCGCGCCCCTCAAGGGCAAAATAGTCGCTCTTGTGTCCGGCTCTCAAAAATCAGCCGGATCGGTTTGTGGTGGCATCAGAAAGGACAGACCTCATTCCGGGAAAGTTGCATCCCTGTGAGGTTACGCTCTTTCCTCTGCCACCGTTTGGAGAAATGACGCGCTCTGTAAAGAGCGAATCGACATTGTTGTTGTCTACCTGGTTCTAAAGGCAAACAAAACCGCTTCTCTCAGAAAAACTTCCTGAAGAGCGGAGAGTTTCAAGGCACTGCGGTTGTCGAAGGAAACTTTCTACAGATGAGTAGAAAGCGGAAAAGCCCTCGAAATTTTGGTCAAGACTAATCATTATATCCTATATTTTGGTCTTTCGCAACACTTTTCTCTCTTTTTTAGAGTTTTCCTTTTTCCCATACGATTGATTGACCGTAAATAGTGCCCAAACGTCCTGAGTTTCAGAAAGAACCGGATTGGCTTTCTCTCCTTACGCAATGGGGCAGAACAATAGATCGTTCCTATTCCTCCCCCTTATATAAGGGGGAGGAATAGGAAGGGATTGAGGAGTGTTCTCTCCCTACATTGTGTTCGTTCGCATCGCGTCCGGTAGGACGCCTTCACCGTAGGTGCTTAGCGCAAGGATAAACTAGACCGTTGACTATCTGGAGGCAAAAACAGAAATTACCGCTTAAAGCCGTCGAACAAGTCGTCTTCATCTGCATCCTCGTCGGCTTCGTCATCATCAAGCGAAATTCCCATCAGAGCCTCCGCAAAATGGTCGTTCGTGTCACGAAGAGGTGCTTTCGGTGGGATACGCTTTCGTGCCGCCGCTTCGTCTCGGATCGGCGAGTAGCCCGCTTTTCGGAGGTCACGCATAAACTTATCGAGGTCGTCAATCTCAAGAGTAATCGCCGTTTCCCCGATTTTGTTTTTTAGCACTCTGGCGAATTCTTTCCGTGCCTGCAACTCTTTGATCAGCAGGGGGTCGTCTACTTGAAGATAAAATTTCGCCGCGCCTACCCGGATATGCCCGTGCTTTCCTGCCACTTCGTTAATCAGATATTCGATAGGTTGCGGAACCCCGGAGCGAGAATGTTCTTTCAGAAAGTCCAGCATCGTTTTGCCCGTCTCGCCTTCGTCGAGCGCACGACGCACCGAATCGCGAGTGACCTGAAGGGTTCCGCTTTGCTTTGGAGCCGGGTCAGTGAGCGAGAGAAGCCGATACCGCAACGAGGCTTTTAAGTAGGGAGGAGCGATAATGTCGCCGTTGGGTTGCAGATAAAAGCCCGCTTCTTCCGGCATCTCGGCTTCAAGAGCTTTCAAGTCGTGCTTGAAGATCGCCGCCCCCGCCGCCGTAAATCGAAAGCCAACGGCTGTCGGCGGAGGGGTGGGGGCGGGCTTCTGTCCGCGCTTTACGGGTTCCGGTTCTTGAGAGAGTGTTGTCGGTCTCTCGAAAGCCCCTTCAAGACAGCCAAGCCACAACAAACTCTGCCCGACAAGACGCCCGAAATAGTGAACCGGGGTGGAAAGTTCTTCATTGTCTCCGGTGGGACTGAGCAGAAGTGGAGCGCGGAAAAGCATCGCTTCCGTGAGGGAACGCACACTGTAAAAATGCTCGGTCACTTCCGGCGGAAGCGCGTCCATCAGTAGCCCCCGGATTGCGAGTGCCACGCTTCCACTGTGATAGGGCGTATCGGAACTCAGGGGATCGCTTTGCGTTTCCAGCCAATGCGGACACTCCACCCATGCCCCTACCAGCATCAGCCATTGAACGGGCGGCGGTAGCTCGAGCCACGCCATGCCTTGCTGAGTGACGACATAACGCCGACGGTCACTATAAGCCATGATCAGCCCTGCGGAACGCAGGATCGCATAAATAAACCCGGTGTAGAGTTCGTCCTCTCGGAAATAAAGTTTTGCAATAGATTTCAGCACGACTTTGTTGATCAGACCGCTTTGAGTCTGGATTGCCTCAACCCGCAGAAGAGCCGCCAGAAACATCACGGCGTCACTTAAAATGCCGTCGTTGCGTCGGGTAACAATCGCCATTTCCGCGAGAAGGGAAAGAGCGGGCGCGTCACCGAGCCAGAACGAAACGCGATCATCTCCTTTAAGAGCACGAACAATGTCACGCGGAATCACGAGTTGTTGTGAGTAACTGTAGGTGTACGAAGCAAGATAAACCATTCCGGTTTCAAGCAGACGATCAAGCACATCGCTTCCCTGTCCGACGACATGAGCGATGGCACTGTTTCGTGTTTGTGGATAATAGGAATTGTTGCGATGACCGGGAACGTGGCGGCGGGCAAACTCGTGAATCGGAGCAACGCCGCCATACTCCAGAAGCGCATCAAAGGTCACTTTTTCGTCGTCTTTTAATCGGTCGTAAGGGCGTTTCCCCGGCTCGGAATAAATCATTGCCTC
>JACMPS010000503.1 GCA_014377395.1 Chthonomonadaceae bacterium | reverse complement strand
CGTGAACTGACAGACTTTTTCGGCGGTGTAGACGATCTGCTCTTCGGTCAGTTCGGGGTGGACGGGAAGCGAAAGCACCTCACTGGCAATCTGTTCCGCCCTGGGGAAATCGCCTTCCTTGTGTCCGAGATCGGCATAAGCAGGGTGCAAATGCAGGGGAAGCGGATAATAGATACCCGTGTCAATCTCGTTCTCTTTGAGAAAGGCTTGCAGGGCATCGCGTTGCGTATGGCGCAAAGTGTACTGATGATAAATATGCAGGTTGGACGCATCACAAGCGGGCAGAATAAGTGAGGATTTCGACGCGGTAGCCGTCTCGGACAAAAGGGAATGGTAAAGGTGTGCGTTGCGTCGTCGTCGTTCGTTCCAAACGGGAAGAAGCGGCAATTTCGCATCCAGCACAGCGGCTTGAATGGCATCGAGACGGCTACAATAACCGATTCGCTCATAGTAATACGGGTGTTGCTTTGTGCCGTGACCGCGCAAACTCTTCAGCATTTCGGCGATTGAATCATCGTTGGTGAGGATCATTCCGCCATCGCCATACGCCCCTAAGTTCTTCGTCGGGTAAAAGGAGAGGGTAACGGTATCGCCGTCCGCCGCTATCGGACGCCCGTTTTGCAAGGCTCCAATGGACTGAGCCGAGTCATACACGACGCGCAACCGGTGTTGCTTTGCAATCTCGGTGAGAGAGGCACGATCCACCATTTGCCCATAAAGATCAACGGGAAGAATCGCTTTTGTGCGCGGGGTTATCTTTGCTTCGATCTGGGTGACATCGAGATTGTAGGTGCAGGGGTCAATGTCTACAAAGACCGGAACCGCCCCGACATGAGCGATTGCCTCGGAGGTAGCGCCGAACGTAAAAGGAGTGGTAATGACCTCATCGCCCCTCCCGATGCCACAGGAGAGGAGGGAAAGCGTGAGTGCATCCGTGCCGGAAGCAACACCGATGCCGTATTTCGCGCCACAAAACTCGGCGATTTCCGCTTCGAGTTTCACGACGACACTGCCGCCACTGAAGCGGCTACTTTCGATAACCGCAACGATTGCAGCATCTATTTGCTCTTTCAGTTCCCCATACTGCGCTCGCAAATCCGCGAGTTGTACTCTCAAACGTCTCTCCTCCCGGCGGTATCACGCTACCCGGTACCGCTCTGCTGATCGAACTCACCCTGGACAAAGGTAACTCCCTCATCCTCTTTGCGTTTCCACAACTACTTTTCATACGACGTGCAATCCCGCTATTTGTGACGGGAAAGACTGCATTTGTCGTGACTATTTTATTGTACCTCATATCGGAATCTTGACACATAAACGGATGCACGTGTATAATAGAAAATGTCCGGAGTTGTTTGAGGATTGATCTTAGGTTGATTGAAGTGAACGGGGTCTATCTGAGACAATGTGTGCTGTGTTGACCGTGATGGGGGATCGTCCAGTGGTAGGACATCGGTTTTTGGCACCGCTAACCGTGGTTCGAGTCCACGTCCCCCAGTAGAAACGAGAAGAGCCGGAAGAGAAGCCCCCTTGCAAAGATAATTTGCAAAGGGGCTTTCGGCTTTTCACGCCCTATATAAAGTCGAAGAATAGACCTCTTGCATAAGTCTTGTCGCGTTTTTGTGTCATGCTGTGGGTATGTTTTATTCTGCTCTGCGTGATCTCAAACCCGACGTGTTCAAGCGTCTGACGGGCGTTTCGCCCGACACCTTTGCTCTGATGACAAGCGTTCTGCGGGAGAACCTGCCTCACTTCGGGCGTCCCCCCAAGTTGCCCCTCCAAGACCGATTGCTGATGGTGCTGATGTAAGGGCGTGAGTATCGAACCCAAGCCCACATCGCCGTCACCTACGGCGTCTGCGAAACGACGGTGGGGCGCATGGTCAAGGCATTCGAGGTCGTGTTGATTGATGCCACCGAGTGCCCCCGCGAACGTCCTGAAAAAACAAAGGCGGTACTACTCCGGCAAAAAGAAGCGGCACACCCAAAAAGCCCAGGTAATCGCCGACAAGAGAACGGGCAAGATTATCGCCACCGCCTTTTGTGAAGGCAAAAAGCAGGACTTCGCCTTATTCAAGGCAAGTCGAACTGTGTTCCTCTCCGCAAAAGCCTGTCTTGCCGACCTCGGATATCAGGGGCTGATGAAACTGCACTCCAAAGGCCGCACGCCTCGAAAGAAGTCGAAACAGCATCCGTTGACCGAGGAAGAAAAGACGAGCAACCGGGCGATTGCACGAGAGCGGATCGGGTGCGAACACGTGATGGGACGGCTCAAGGTGTTCAAGATTCTTTCCCTTCCCTATCGCAACTGACGCATACGTTGCGGCTTGCGTTTTTACCTGGTCGCCGCAATCTGCAACCGTGAGCGCAACGGCTAGACTTATG
>JACMPS010000502.1 GCA_014377395.1 Chthonomonadaceae bacterium | reverse complement strand
CGCAACCCGACTCGTTTGAGAAGCGTTCGGCAAGTCTGGATACCCTCTTTGATCTCGCTTCAATCACCAAAACGTTCACCGGGGTTTTGCTTTTGCTGGCAACCGAGGACGGACTAATTCATCTCGGTCTGAAAGTGCAGGACTTGCTACCGGAAGCCAAAACTTCGCCCGTCGCGAACGTCACTTTAACTCAACTCGCCACCCACACAAGCGGACTTCCCCCCTGGAAACCGCTCTACCGTACTTCCGACCCACTCCAGGACATTCTTCAAACCCCTCTTGAAGCGGAGCCGGGAGTCCGCTATGCCTATAGCGATCTCGGCTATGTCTTGCTGACGAAAATTCTGGAGCGCGTCACAGGGCTTTCTTTTGACGCACTGGTGAAGACGCAAATCCTCGATCCGCTCAATCTCACCGAAACCTGTTTCAACCCGGTTTCCTCTCTCCATTTCCGAATTGCCGCCACTGCGAACTGTCCGATTCGTGATGGGAAAACGCTGATTGGTGAAGTCCATGACGCGAATGCGCACTCGATGAAGGGGATTTCAGGACACGCAGGACTGTTCTCGACGGCAGGGGAGGTCACTCGCTATGCGGAAGGGCTTTCCACAATTTTAAGGCGATTGACCCTCCCGAAAGCCACCCAAAGTCAGATTCCGGAAAGTATCGGCGGTCACTCAATCGGATGGTTTACCGCAACAAACTCGATGTTGCCGAGCGGAGATTTCTTCTCGAATCAGTGCTTCGGGCACACGGGATTCACCGGCACGATGCTGATCATCGAACCGAAATACGAACTGACTCTCGTGTTGATGACCAATCGCGTTTACTATCCCACCGATGCCACCCGTGCGCTACGACTTCGCCGCTACTTCTCGAATCTGATTGCTTCCGCTCTCCGGTAGTCGAACTCTGGTCAACGATTATCGGGGGGCTTGTCCCTCTTGAATCGTGTAGTAGCGATCTCCCTCTAGATTTTCCACCGTTTGAGTTTTCCCGCCCAACCACTGAATCGTCAGGCGCGTAACTTTCGTGTTCTTTCCCAGCCCGAAATGCACTCGTGCATCGGAGGCGGAAAGATAAGAGCCGTCAGTCCCGCACAACCGAATCTGCTTTCCGCTTTCCGTTTCCGCCGTAATCGTTGCGCCATAGCCGTTTCGATTTCCCTGAACTCCCTCCAACCGAAACCCGATCCAGTGACCGGAGTCCGTGACTTCGTTGTGAAGCAAAAGAGGTGCGCCCTCGGAGTCAACCACCAACAGATCAAGCCGCCCGTCATTGTCGTAATCGCCGACCGCCAGTCCTCTGCCGACAATCGGACGCGAGAAATCCGCTCCCGCCTTTTCCGACACCTCCTCGAACGTTACCGGAAGCCCGCCCTTGTTGTGAAAGAGCAGACTCTTTTCCCGGTACATCTGCCCTGGACTGACCTCCGCGATATTGTCCTCGACGTGACCGTTCGCCAGAGCGAGATCGAGTTTTCCGTCATTGTCGTAATCAAGCCACTTCGATCCAAAGGTCACATAATTTTTTGCGGTGTCTCCGATGCCCGCAGGCAGGGCGAAATCGTGATAACTACCCCCCCCCTCACTTTGATAAAGCGACTTGAATTCGCCATAATAAGTCGCAACAAATAGATCAAACTTGCCGTCGTTGTCGTAATCGCCCCAGTCCATGCCCATGCCGCCGTGCATATTGCCGTCTCGATCCGTTGCCGTCCCAGAAGCCGCACCGTCGTTGCGAAACTGCGGAGAATTGGCTTTCCCGATCTGTCGCAACAGGTCGCCCGGAGTCTCATCGTTGGCAATCGCAATGCTGAGTTGTCCTTTTCCGTTTTCATCAATAACGGCAACTCCCAGACCTCGCCCGTTTACCCCTGTCATGCCCGCTTGCTTTGAGATGTCCTTGAATCTGCCGCCGCCCAAATTTTGATAAAAGACGGCTTTAATCGGAATATAATGGCGGGGCCCGCAGGACGTTTTCACTCCGTGTTCATCACAGAGCAACTGATTCACTTTGGGGTCGAAATTGCAGTAGTTCAGCACGATCAGGTCAAGACGGCGCGAACCGGGCGTCGTTTCCAGAAAGGCGCAGGAGGTTCCCCAGGGTTGCGGCTTAAGACCCGATGCGGCGGTGATGTCGTCAAAACGCTTTCCTTCCTTATTTTTCAGCAGAAGCCCGGTGCGATAACCGCTAAGGTAAATGTCGTCAAAGCCGTCGTTATCCACGTCGCCTATGGCACAACCGAGGAAATGACCGGACAATTTCGACAAGCCCATCGCCTCCGAAACGTCTGTAAAGTGTCCTTTGCCGTCACCTTTATAGAGTGCGGTTTTTTGTCCGACCAGCAGAATATCGAGATTCCCGTCTCGATCATAATCCAAAAACGCGCACCCGTTACCAATCGTTTGCAAAATGTGAAGGGGACGAGAACCTGGAATCGTCCATTTGTAGTTTAAGCCGGAGGATTGAGAGACCTCCCGGAAGAAGGCAGGCTTTGCCTGTACGTTTTCGGGTAGGGAAGTCGGGACTGAGTGCGGACACCCCAGAAGCGGCACGAAAAGTAAAAGAGCAAAGCACAGAAAAAGGGATCGCTTTAAGAAAGAAGAGAAAAATAGATTCATAAAAGTTCCAGAAGAAACAGAGCGGCGAAAACCCTCCCTGAGTAGCAGGAAGGGTTTTCGGAAACACGAGACATATTGGGAGATGGTGTCTTGCGTTAACGTGTTCCAGGAGGCGTATAACCTCTATTGGAGGAAGGCCCACCCCCCGGAGCATTTTTGTAGGTATTAGCGTAATTCTTCCCTGGATTCTCATGCTCTTTCGCTACCGCCGGGTCTACCTGGGGGGTAGCACTGAGACCAACCGCATAGCGCACGGCGAAAATGACGGCAATGAGTGCGATAAGAGCGAGTCCGGCGGCAACCGGCATATTAACTTTGTCTTTCATTTCAAAAACTCCTTTGTAGGTTTGTATTGCAAGTGTGAGATAAGGGCATCGAAACGTACAACGAACGTTTATCGAGAGGCTCCGCTCTTTTTAGCATCGGCTGAAAATTTCCGCCCGAAGCGTCTCAAGGCTTCAAGTCGAATCGCTTCCGATTGCTCCTGTTTCCCATGCAGTCGAAAAAGAGTGACCGCACGAGCATACAAGGGGGGGACATCGGGCTGTTCCCGCAACTGTCCCAAAATTTGCGCTTCTTGAGCAAGTGCGTCCGTCCGCTCGGTAAAGAGACGAGTCGCTTCGTTTGCACCCTTTGCATTTCCAGCTAAGCGTTCTGCCTGAGCCAGTTTGAAGTAAGTCGAGTCCGCTTTCTCATATGCAAGGGATTGCTTGAGTTCTGAGACCGCTTCCATGCCTTTATTTTGTTTAAGGGCAATGGCACCCGCAATATAATGCCACAAAGACAGGGTACTCGGCGAGAGATTTTTCTTATTGGCAGTAGAATTGAGCAGGGTTTGTGCCTCGGTGATCGCTTCCGGGCGTGTCTCTCTCTCTACCAATTGCAACGCGAGTTGCAATTGCGAAGGGGCATCGTCAGGTTGCAGAGTCGCCAAACGTTTTGCAAAGGGCAACACTTCGCTTCGGTCGCGCTTGAGCATCATGACATCAATCAGGAGCCGGAGGTACTCAGAATTATTTGGCTCCAGCGAAACGGCTTGTCGTGCGGATGCCTCCAGCGTATCGGTTGCCCTGTGAGGTCCAAATTGTCCCATGAACTCCTGATTTGCTTTCAGATACGCTGATTCGGCAGGGGATACTTGCGCGGGGTGATCACGACGATACGCCAGAATTTTCGCTTTATATCCTGCATATCGCGAGGGAATCCATTCTGCCGCCTTGTTGTACTGCTCCGCCGCCTCATTTACTTTTCCCAGTTCGAGCAAAGCATTACCGAGTGCCTGTTGAGCATCCGAATTACTGACCGTGATACGTGTGGCTCGTTGTGCCAACGGCAGTGCCAGATCGGCATGATGCGAAGCGGTCAGGGCGTCAGATGCGGCAATCAAGGCAGGGGGTGCATCGAGAGCGCAGCCCTGTGCCGCCGCAAAATTACGCACACATCCTTCGACATCGCCCTGCTTTGCCAGCAACAGAGCCATCTGGCGATGCAACGCCCGGTCATTGGGATTGATTCGCAGTTTTTCGTAGATGACTTTTTTGGCATCATCATCTTTTTGCCACTCCAATTGCTTTTGTCGCCACTGGCTTTCCTCGTCCGGCTTCCCGAGAGTACGGTAGGCATCCGCGAGTTCCTTTGCAGGAAGGGGAAGCAAAGAAAGAAGTTGCACCGAATTCTTCAGGTAGACGAGACTTTCGGCAGGGCGGTTCTGACGTGCGATTGCTTGCCCCAGCGTCAACTGAGCAATTCCGTCCTTCGCGTCCTTTTGGACTGCCGCCGCCGCCGCAATTTCCGCCCGTTTCAGATCATCCTGAGTGGAGCCAACGCGAAGCAGAAAAACGGCATACTCACGTTCCGCACTGGGCTCTTTCGGATTAAGACGGATCGCGGTTTCGTAGGACTGGCGGGCTTCCGCATTCTCTCCTGAGAGTGCTTGCAGTCCTGCCCTCAGCCGATAAGCCTCCGCATCTTCAGGGCGCAATGCGACCGCGTTTGTAATCGCCTTTCTCGCCGCATCACGGTTTCCTAACCCCATCTCTGCAAGCGCAAGAAACCGCCATGCTTCGCCGTGCTTCGGATCAAGAGAGACGGTTTTTTGCAACTCCTCCGAGGCTCTCAGTAAAGAATGTTGGGTGACATAAAACTTTCCGAGCAAAAAATGAGAGGAGGGAGAGTTAGGGTAGGTTCCCACAAACTGCTTGAGTTGCCCGAAGGCGGCAGTTGTCAATCCGCTCCCCAGCAAAGCCTTTGTCCACTCATCCCGGTAAACTTCTAGAGCGGGTTCGAGAGCAACAGCCTGTCTCAGTAGCGGATCAGCATCCTTAAAGCGTCCGACTTCGTTCAGTCGCCTTCCCTGAAAGTAAAGAAGGGCAGGGTCATCCATCCGATTGCCCCGCGCTTTTTCAAGTTGAGCGAGTGTCATCCCGGGGTAACGACGTTCTTGAAGCCAGGGATTGTTGACGACACCCCAGGTTCCTGCACAGACGGCAAGACATAAAAGGGAGAGGCGCAAAAACTTCCGTTTTCGGGAAGGCTTCCGCCCTTCGACATCACTGAAAATTTTAGGGGAGGCGGCGTGAGCCGCCTCCCCGCTTTTAGAAGTAGTCATCTGTATTAAAGAGGAGACTAATCGTGGTTACGCATCACGTCGCCTTCGGAACCCAACTTGGAGGTCAGAACGCCTCCACGGACTGCTTTCGCATGACCGTCGCCGAAGACAGCATTGAAGGCACCAAAGTGACGAGAGAGTGGACGACGACCACTGTTGTTGGAAGTCTTCCAGTCGGCGTTGTTGCCGGGAACACTAACGTTCCAGTCCACACCCCAGCTTGGTTTCCATGCTTCAGGCTTAAAGTTGTAGGGACCACAGTTTCCGGTTTGTCTGGGGACATCGCAGTAGGCGTCTGCGGCGTCAATACCAGGATCGGCGGCGCGGTTGGCGGCACCAACGGCACCCCCACCCATTTCGCCTGAGTCACAGAACATTACGAGAGAAGCAGGTTTGATGATTCGTGCTGCGGGCGAACCCGTGATCAGTCCACCACTTGGAACGACATCAGTTCCAAGCCAGCCACCGGCCGCATACTCTGTGTCGTTGTAACCATAGGAAGACGGTCCCGTGTTTTGACCTGCCGGATAATCCGGACAGGAAAGTACGCCACGACCGCCGTACTTGGAAGTATCATACGAAGCGGCACTGACATCACCATACTTCTGAATGTAGGGTAACAGCGAGTAACGCCACATACTTTTCGTGACAATATCAGCATTCCCACCCCAGCCATTCATGTAGGTCTCGTCGTAATCCTGAATGTACATCATGGACGCAGTTCCAATTTGTTTCAGGTTGGAGATACAGGAAATGGCGCGAGCACGGGCGCGAGCCTGTGCGAAAACAGGGAACAGAATCGCCGCAAGAATGGCGATAATGGCGATGACAACAAGCAGTTCGATAAGGGTAAACCCTTTGTTACGTCTCATTTGACGTTTTCCTTTCCAATCTCTTTTGCAATGCTTAAGAGTAATACGGCGCCAGATTGCGTGACGACAGGCGCGAATAGATAACTGCGGTTTTCCGAGCGATAATACAGGATGCTCGGTGCCAGGGCGCAGACCCTGGACAAAGGAGGAAGAGAGTAAGGTTTCGTCAAGGAAAAGAAGAGAACAATTTCTTCAGCAACACTTCTTCCAAAATCTACAAATTATTAGGGAACAGAAACCGTCTTCGCTTTTTGCAAAGGTTGTTCGGTGAGTTTTTTATAGCGGAATATGAACATTTCCGCACCGTGACCACGCGAAGCACCATTAATCCAATTACGTTCCTCAGGTGATAAACGATCAAATTTCCCTTTTGTTCGTAAAATAAGTGTATTGACATAAGCCGCTGCTTTGTCGGGGTGGCTCCCGTAATCCATCTCTTCCGTGTAGCCGGGAGGAGGTTTGGAGGGCGAAGCAATCCTTTCGTTTTCGGCATTTGTTTGAGCCGTTAACTGACTTCCTATGAGAATCATAATGGCGAACAAAATACCACCACCCAACAAAAACATTTTTAGTTCGCGATTATCCAAAAAGAAAGTCCTTCACTGTGCTTCTGCTTGCTTTCCTGAGTTTACAGACTACAACTGATTATAACAAGTTCCCCAATCTTTGTCAATAGAGTTTCGTCCCCAATGGACAATTATCTCCTTTGATTTATCTTAGGGGAACTATATTTATGCCAGAGAAAGCAATAATTAACCTTAATTGCAAAAATTAACGATTTAATCCGAAGAATGGGGCTTCATGACTTCTGTGGCGTATTGGCGCAGTGTTTCTTCTTTCGCTCGTTACCCTCACCACATTGCTCTCTCCTCCGGCAACAGCAAAAAGGACGGAGTAATCTCAATGGGTGCTTTGTGCTACAATAAAAAAGGGTCCCGAGATTTGTCAAAGCGAAAAAAACAATGATTTGTTCTTCCGCCTGTCCCGGTCTTCCTGATCTTCACAAAAGGTTTTCTCAATGCCAGACTATGAGCCGGTTGTCGGAATGGAATGTCACGCGGAACTGCTGACGAAAAGCAAAATGTTCTGCGGTTGTAAAAACGAGTTCGGGGGGGAACCGAACACGCGCTGTTGTCCGGTCTGCCTCGGAATGCCGGGGTCATTGCCCGTGATGAACAAAACCGCCGTCGAACACGTCATGCGGACGGCTCTTGCCCTCAATTGCACTGTCGCTCCTGTTGCGAAATTTGACCGCAAAAATTATTATTATCCCGACCTTCCCAAAGGCTACCAGATTTCAGAGTACGATTTTCCGATTGGCGTGGGGGGCTGGCTTGACATTGAGGTAAACGGCGAAATAAAGCGAATTTCGATCCGGCGCGTTCACCTCGAAGAAGACACCGGGAAACTCTTTCACGCGCTCGGCAATGATTCTTACGTGGACTACAATCGTTCCGGCGTTCCCCTCATGGAAATTGTGACCGAGTTTCCCCCTGACATTCACTCGGCAGACGAGGGTGCGGCTTACCTGAAAAAACTTCGGGCGATCCTTACCTTTATTGGCGTGTGTGACGGCAAAATGGAAGAGGGTTCGCTTCGGTGCGAGCCGAACGTCTCAGTACGCGAGATTGGTTCCGAGACATTCGGGACGAAAACCGAGATCAAAAATCTCAACTCGTTCAAGGCGGTTCAGAAGGGAATTGATTTCGAGGTGGCGCGGCAAGTCGGGTGCATCGAGCGCGGCGAACGGATCGCACAAGAGACACGCGGCTGGAACGATGCAAAACAGGAAACGTTCTCTCAGCGTTCCAAAGAAGTCGAGCAGGAGTATCGCTACTTCCCGGAACCCGATCTTGTGCCGCTCAGCATTGACGAAGCCTGGATCGCCAACATTCGGGAAACCCTGCCGGAGTTGCCCGATGCCCGACGCGCCCGCTTTGTCACCGAGTACAATCTGCCCGTTTACGACGCCACCTTGCTGACGGATACTCGCGCCCTCGCCGACTATTTCGAGGTGAGTGCAAAAGCAAGTACCGATCCCAAAGTTGTGGCGAACTGGACGATGGGCGACCTGACTCGACTGCTTAACGCAGACGGGAAGGACATTTCCGCCTGTCCCATTTCCGCACAAAATCTCGCACGAATGGTTGACCTGATCTCTGACGGCACAATCTCCGGGAAAACCGCGAAGTCTTTGATCGAAGAAATGTACGTCACAGGTGATGCCCCCGATCCGATTATCGAAGAGAAAGGCTGGAAAACCGTCAAGGATACGGGTGCCTTAAAAGCAATCGTCCTTGAAGTTTTTGCGAAGAATGAGAACATTGTCGCCGATATTAAGGAAAAAGGGCTTGTCCAGAAGCGCGGCTTTCTTGTGGGGCAGGTGATGAAGGTGAGCGGCGGCAAATTCGATCCGAAAGATGTCAATGCCGCGATTGATGAGCAATTGAATTAGGTCTCGATAATGAGAAATTAAGTCAGGAGTCTTCGCTTGCGTAAATTTGTTTTGTTTTCTCTCTTTATGGCTTTTGCGTTGCCCCACTCACTTTTGGCGCAGAGAGCAAAAAGCGAAAAAATCGCTCCGCCGTCCCTTTCCAATCGCCGGAAAGCAACAACGAAGTCGAGCAAACTCTCAAGCGAGCGAGTTTCTCAGGAAACTCTCTCCAATGTGATACTCGCCAATACGTTGGGATTACTTAACGACCAGGCGGACGAACATTTTCACTTCGGAGAGTACAATCACATTATTGCTCTTTTGAGAATTGTGGTGCAGGGCGACCCGAAAAATTTGGAAGCCTACTCCAATGCCGCTTATTTGCTGTGGAGTACAAATCGCTTTGACGAAGGAACGGCTTTGCTGACGCAGGGATTAAAAGTCAATTCCGACTCGTATTGGATGTATGACGAACTCGGCGGACACTTTGCCATGCGGAAAAAGGACTTTCGCACCGCGCTTGGCTATTACAAAAAGGCAGTGACTTATCCCTGCCCTTATTCAACCTACCATGGGCTTGGGATTTGCTATGAGAGATTGGGGCAAAAGGAAAACGCCCTGAAAGCCTGGCAAAAAGCCACGACTTACAAAGAGGATGTTCTTGCTCCGGCGCGTGTGGCGCGTCTAAAACGAGAACTGGGAAAATAACGATGCAAATGTTTCTTTTTTATGTACTGAAGACACTGTCTTTTCTGTTGCTTCTTGATGTCGGGCTGAGTTGGGCAATGGCGGCAGGCGCAAGAATTTCGCGCTCGAACCCACTGGTCAAACTTTTACATAGCATCACCGAGCCGATTTTAACCCCGTTTCGTCGCCTTTTGCCGCATCCTTCTAAAACGGCAAATTTTGATCTGGCACCGATGCTTGCCCTCCTTTCGATTATTGTTTTGCAAAACTTAATCTTAGGACTTTAATCGTTTGGCGCAACGCATTACGCCGATAGATGTACTGAACACCCGCTTCACTCGCCGCTTCGCCGGGTACGCCCTGACGGAAGTGGATGAGTTTGTGCAGAAAGTCGCCTCCGATCTGGAGGCGGCACTGACCGAATCTGCTACGCAAAAGGAAAAAATTGCGGGGTTGGAGCGGGAGTTAGGGCAGTATCGTAACCTTGAAACCGCAATGCGTGACGCGCTGATGCTGGCTCAAAAAGCCGCCGATGAGACTCGTGCCGCCGCTCAGTTTAGTTCGGACGGCATTTTACAGGAAGCGCATCGCCGTGCCGCCGAAGTAGAGGTTGCGGCGGATCGTGTGAAAATGGAGCATCGGCGCACGGTTCACGAAGTCAGAGCAAAGTTGCGGGCGCACCTCGAATGGCTGGAGCGGGAAGCACCGGAGCAAAACGCAATTCACTCTTTGCCCACTGGTCAATCGGTTTCCCTTTCCGACTCGATCTCCGATCTTTCCTCTGAAAGCCGACCCGACCTCACGACCCACTCCCGTTCCGACGCGCACTCCGAATCGGTGACACTGAAAGCAGGACAATGACCCCACCTGAGTTCGATCTATCGGAGCCTGTCTTTTCTCCCTTGCCACCCGCCTCCACACTGACGGTTCGCCCACGCCTGTTCGGGTTTGCAATTTATATGGTTCTTTTTAGTCTCTCCCCTGTTGTTTTCATTCCATTGGTTCCTGTGTTGCGTTATCTCCTCCCAAAAAGTTTGACGACCGCCAATGCCCTTCTTTACTACATCGTCGTTGTGTTTTCTTGCGTTATCGCATTGATCTACGTTGCCGCAAAACAGCCCACTCCTACCACTTTGCGCGAAGTTTGGCTTTCAGTTCTCGGAGACCGAAAAAAGCATTGGGTCAACCTGTCTCTTGGGATCGGGCTTTATGTTCCGGTGTTTGTCTGCGTGGCAATTGCCGTTTTTGCGTCCAGTCGTCTTTTTGAGATCGTTCCCCACCCGGCACTGAAAGAGTTTCACAACGCAAACCGCTTTAATCAAGGTTTGCTCCTCCTTCAGGCGGTGGTTTTCGCTCCCATTATTGAAGAGACGATGTTTCGCGGGTTGCTTTTCACTGCCCTGCGCGACCTGTGGGGAAAGGGAGCGGCAATCCTTGTTTCCGGGTTTGTCTTTGCCGCAGTACACCCCGGTTTGCCCGGTGCGCTTTTACCCCTCTGGACGCTGGGGATCGCTCTAGCAATGGTTTACAGTTGGCGCAGATCGCTGGTGGTGTGTATCGTCCTGCACATGACTTTTAACGCCGTTACTTTTATCGCACAATTCTATCAATAACAACTCTGACTCTTCTCAACGACATTTCTCCAATATTTAGACAATTACGGTAGCACCACACTAAACGGTGAAATCATTTTGCCTTGAAAATGACCCAAACGGGGTCTCCTTTTAAGCCAATTCAGGATCAAACGTCAGGTGGAAATG
>JACMPS010000044.1 GCA_014377395.1 Chthonomonadaceae bacterium | reverse complement strand
GTTTGGGTTTGGACGCGCTCTTACGTGACTTCATCGCACAACTGCCCATTGAGGGCAGACAACGAACCTTACGGGCTTACGGCAAATACACTCATTCGCCCGTGAGCGCAGAGGATTTCGAGCGAGAAAGCCACCAGGAAGCAGAGCGTGAAGCGCAGAGCGTCCTCCTCAACTGACAAAGTATCGCCGTCAAGGATTTACTGCCTTGAACAAAAACTAGGAAAGGAAGGGTTAGGAAATGATGTCAACCGCGATTGCCCCGTCTCAATCGGTCACTTCTGCAATGCCACGCCCCAAACTCTGGACGCGCAAGGAATACGAACACCTCATTGATCTTGGAGCATTTGACCCTGAACAACGCCTCGAACTCATTGAGGGAGAAATTATAGAAAAAATGCCTCAGAACGAACCACACGAGCTGGGGATTATGCTTTGTACCGAAGCTCTCCGTAGAATTTTTCAAGACGGTTATGTTGTCCGGGCGCAACTTCCTCTGTCTGTCGGAACGAAAAGTGTACCGGAACCCGATTTTGCCGTCGTAGAAGGAACCGTGCGCGATTTTGCAAAGATGCGTCCGAGTTCGGCATTGCTCATCATTGAGGTTTCGGACTCGACGTTGCTCTATGATCGCACCGCAAAGGCAAGGATTTACGCCCGCGCTCTTGTGCCGCAATACTGGATACTCAACCTCAATGAGCGTGTTCTAGAAGTCTCTCTTACGCCGATCAGGGGAGCCTACACCGAGCGAAAAACTTATGCCGAGACCGAAAGCGTTCTGCTTAACGGGCAGAACATCGCCGTCAAGGACTTACTGCCGTGAACAAAAAGAGGCTACTTATGCAAGAGGCGGGACTTTAGAAGCACTTGCGCTTGCTTTAATGCCGCCCCGTCGGGATTTTTACGCAACGCCTTTTCAATTTCAGTGAGTGCCCCTTTAATTGCTGTTTCGGAAGCACCGGAAAGCCGTGTCTCGTAAAGAGGACGTGCTGACTGCCAATCGCCCTTCGCCGCGTAACAAAGACCCAGGTTAGCCCAAATCCAGAATGCGGTTGGATCAATTGCCTGTGCCTTCCGCCCCGCTTCGATAGCCCCGGTCAGGTCTCCTGTGCAATACAGTGTCCAGGCCAGGTTCCCCCAACCCAGCAATGATTGTGGGTCAATTTCAATGACACGCTTGTAATCCGCGATTGCTTGTGGATAATCCTGTGTCTCAACGGAGGAAAATCCCCGTACAATCAAGAGATCAGGGGCTTGACACATTCCGAAGCATGGCTTCTCGACACACTGGAAAAACTGGAGAATTTGGAAGATTTTGTACCGAATTACGCACGGTTGGCACGGGAAGCCGGAATGGGACTGAGTACGCTTCGTGAGAAATTTAAGGGTGCGACAGGCAAACCGATGCACGTCTATGTGCTGGAAAAGCGGATGATCGCCGCTCGTGCTTTGTTGGGAGATACTGACCTCCCGTTAAAAGAAATCGCTGTGAGGTTAGGCTACAGCGACCTCTATTATTTTCACCGTCAGCTCAAGATGCGTATGGGTGTCTCGCCCTCCGTTTTTCGCAAAAGTAGGATTATGCGCTGAAAAAGGGAGGTGAGGCTTTCCTCTCCTCCCCTCTTCTAAAGTACAAAGTCGCACTCACCTATTTTGGTGTGTCGGCACGTTGCGGGTTGACGATAATGCCGTCAAAAATCGCCGCGTCGGTTTTCACCATACAGTCCCGTCCCACAACACAACGCTCCAGATGAGTGCCACGCATCACCGTAGCACCTTCCCAGAGAATACTATCCTTGACGGTAGCACCTTCTTCCACCGCGCAATTATCTCCGATGACCGTGTTTTCAAGCACTTTCGCCCCGGCAAGAATACGAACGTTGTTGCCGATAGCAACCGGATAACCGATTTCGGCGGTCTCGTCTATCTGAACGTTGTCGCCCATCCACACGTATTTCCGAACCTCTTTCATCGGAGGAACCGTGTCTACGCGCCCCGCCAGCACGTCAATGTGTGTCTGCTGATAAATTTTAAGGTTGCCTACGTCTTTCCAGTAGGAGGCGGTGAGGTGTCCGTAAATCGGCAGATGCTGTTCAAGAAGAAGCGGAAAAACCTGCTTGCCGAAAAGATAAAACGTGCCACGCGGGATCAGATCGAAAATGCCCGGTTCGAACACGTAAACTCCAGTATTCGCAGTATTGGAGAAGATGACTTCGCCTTTGGGCTTTTCGAGAAAGCGGGTGATGCGGCTGTCCTCATTCATCAAAACAATGCCGTATTCAGAGGGGTCATCTACAAGTGAAAGAGCAATCGTCGCTAGGGCTTTCTTCTCTTTATGAGTTTTAACGAGTTTTGTCAAGTCCATATCGGTGAGATCGTCCCCACCGATTACGATGAACGTATCGTCTTTCAGAAAATCTTCAACTCGTTTGAGGCTCCCCGCATCTCCCCAGAGTTGATCCTCCTGAGACCAGAGAATTTTCACGCCCCATTTCGAGCCGTCTCCAAAATAATTTTTGATGTGATCGCCGAGATAGTGCAGGTTGACGACGATCTCATCGAACCCGTGCTTTTTCAGGAGATCAAGCAGATACCCCATCACAGGGCGGTTGACAATGGGAACGAGGGGCTTGGGAACGTTACGGGTAAGCGGATCAAGGCGTGAACCGACGCCTGCCGCGAGAATCATCGCTTTCATGGGTACTCCTGATTAACCGTCCTGCAAAGAAGAGTTTAAGGCGGTCTTATTTTTAGTTTCGGTTTATTTTTCTGTAAACTTTACGGGCAATTTGAGCATTACCTGCTCTCTCTTACGGCAAATTTCGTGCCACCGAGCGACTGACTTAAAGAGAAGCAACACGTTTATCGTAGGACACGAGAGCGGTAAGAATAACGCTTGTGTCACCCTTCCCTATTTTGGACAGGGAAACTTCCGCCCCCACGAGAATACCTGCATTGGTGTTTGTACTCTCAGGCACAACAAAATTCAAGAGAGTCGAAAACAAAAGGAGTACGTTCGCGCCTTGCGTACGCACTCCTTTCCGATACGGAACCTGAAAATCTGAAAGAAAACAGGAGGGTTGATGGGTACTCCGCCTCCTCCTTGTTTTTAGTGACCTTCCATCTCACCAATATTGATCTCGATGTCGGCACGCTCCTCGATTTTTGCGATGCGCCCGTCTCGAATCCACACGATTCTGTCGGAGACGTTGAGCATTTTCAAGTCGTGCGTTGCGGAAATAATTGTGACGCCATGATCCTCATTGAGTTTGCGAAGAAGTTGTATAATCTCCTCCCCTGTCTTCAGGTCAAGGTTAGCCGTAGGTTCGTCCGCAAGAATAATGGCAGGATTGTTGACAAGGGCGCGGGCGATAGCGACACGCTGTTGTTGTCCACCGGAAAGTTGACTCGGGCGGTTGTGCAAACGATGCCCCAATCCAACAATGTTGAGCATCTCAATCGCTCGCTCGATTCCTTCATCGCTCGGTGCGCCTGCAAAAACAGTGGGCAGAGTCACATTTTCCAGTGCTGTCATGACTTGAATCAGGTTGTATGACTGAAAAATATAGCCGATTGTGTGACAGCGCAGATAAGCCAGTTCACGGGCATCGAGTTGCGCCATGTCCACATCATTGATAAAAACCGAGCCGGTATCCGGGCGATCCATGCCCCCGATAGCGTTGAAGAGAGTAGATTTCCCTGAGCCGGAAGGCCCCATAATCGAAATATACTCGCCGCGCTTAATGTCAATATCTACTCCGTTCAGAGCCGTAATGACTTCTTCGCCCATTCGGTACTCTTTGGTCAAGCCTTTTGCCCGCACTACGTATTCATTCGCCGCCATAGCATTTTATCCTCGTATTTTGCATTTTAATCTGTGTCAATCGGTGTTAGTCTGGAGCAATCCTTTGAGGCTAAATCTCAGAGCGCAAGGCGACGACTGCTTGCATTTTGGCCGCATTACGTGCCGTCGGAATTGCTGCAATCAGCGTAATGGCGGTTCCCAGTACTACCGAAAGCACCATCTCTCCGAGTGACCGAAAGCCAAAGTTCAGGGTCAGGTCTTTGCCGCCACCGGAAAAAAGATGCGCTCCCACCGTGACAAGCCACCCGGCGACCCAACCGAGAGCAGAAGCGATCACGCCCATCAGCGATGCCTCAATAAAGAAAAGCATGACGATGAATTTATCGAGTGCCCCCAGGCACTTCATCGTGCCGATTTCCTTAAAACGTTCGGTAATGGACATCAGCATTGCGTTGGTAATACCAACAGCACATACGAGTAGAGCCATAATTGCCAGCCACTTTTGACGGTTGGCGGCGGCAATCGCTTCGGCGTCCAGCCCAACAGGAAACAACCCGACGGTGCGAACGGAACTAAAAAAGGCAATGCCGAGAAAAATGCCCGATGCGGTAATGAGCGAACGCATCAGGCGAATCCGAATGGATTTGATGCTGATTGCCCATACCACACGAAAGGGCAACTGAATCTGTTTTTGGACGCCTGCCCTGGCTCCCGCTCCCGGATCTCTTTTGGAACTCGCTTCTACACTCATATCAGGATTTCTTCCCCGCTTTTTTATAAAAACCGATAAAATTTCGCCCGTGCAACATTTGCAGGAACATCGTCACGGAAACCTCTGCCTCACGCCGATTTAATTTGTACTCTTTAGAGGTGCGCTGAACAATCGCCTCTACGGTGTGGCTTCCGTCGCACAACCCCCACACAAATCCTCCGACCTCATCAAGTTCTATCCGCCGCTCATTGGGAACGCTGAGCCACTTTGCCATCAGGCGCATCACTTTGCCCTTGCGCTCCCCTTGCGGTACCGTCAAAACGGTTTCTCCAGTCTCCGTTGCCTCCCACGTCAGCAGTGAGTTTCGGGCGGGGCGCAATGTAAGTGCCGAGGCACGATCCAGTTGCGGCGGACGAATTTTCAGAAAGGGCAACATTCGCCCTACCGAGTAATAAAGTTTGTTTTTCAGTACAATTGCCAAAAATTTATTCCGTTATATCAAAAACAATAACAATAACCTTCTTGAAATTTCCTATCAATGTTCAGGCGTTGGTATCGAGCCAACCTTGCACTTCTTCGACATTCTGAAAATTCAAGAGGGCAACGCATAAGTCTTCCAACTTCGAGACTTCCAACTCGGAAATTCGTCCGGCTATGGATTCAGCTAATGCTCCGAATTTTTCTTGTAGCTGGCGCAAAACAACACGAATTTCCCCGTCGTGTAATCCTTGCTCAATGCCTTGCTCAATGCCTTGCTCGATCCCCTGCTCAATGCCTCGATTCATCCCCAGTTCTTCCCACTCGTTCATCACGGTAATATATTCCGGTTGGTCTTTGGCTGGCATGGTGGTCTCAATCTCCCTCTTCAATTTCTGCATTTCGGCGGTTGTTAGCCGCAGATACGTTCGCATAAATTCGTCTATCGTTTGCTGTTTCTTTTTGTCCAGTTTCAGCGTCACGAAAAGCCTTAGACACTCCATTCGCACTTTGATTCGATCTTCCGGCGGAATTCGCATTTTCGCCATGAGTGCCGTCGCTATCGGGTTGTCTTTTCCTGCATAGTCGCGCCAATTCAGCCGATTTAACTGAATCGCATGGAAGCGGAACTTCAACACTTCGAGTCCGAACACCGTCTCCTCGTAAAGACTGGGTTCTTCCCGGTGCGGTGTGTCGAAAGTGAATACCGCAATCGGATAAATCGGCAGAGCAAACTTCGCCCGAAACCGGGTGAAATAGTCGAACATCCGCGCTCGAAACTCGGCTTGCGGTTTCGCCTGATTCTCGACATGAATGATAACGAAAGAAGGCTTCTCTGCGATTTGGGCGCGAACCACAATGTCCGCCTCTTTTTCGTCGCCCATCACAAGATCGGAAAGAAGTTCCTTGTCAAGGAACTCGATGCTCTCAAGATCAATGGCGACTGCGAGTTTCGGAGCAAAAAGCCACAGAAATTCCATAAAAAGTGTCGTCACCAATTTCTTGAACAGCAAATCGTGATTGATCGTCAAACCGAGAGGAGAGGACGGGTCATCATTTGCCGACATGATTTTTGCAGTCCCTTTTCCCGCGCGCTCTTGTTACTCATTCGTCATTTCAAAATCACGCCAAGTCAATGCGTCTCGTCAAGAAGAGACTCCGCCATCTGTAAAGCCTTCCGCAAAAGCATTTCGATCTGTTTGCTTTTCGTATTAGGATTACTCATCATCCCATCAAAGTCTCTGTCCCTCTCCTCTTTAACATTAATCGTAAGGTTAGTGACTTCCTGACGGCGTTCCAGTTCCGATTGCTCAGCCATGCCAGCCTGCGGCTTGGGCAAATTTTCAATCGAAAATGCCTTAGCGTCTCTCTCAATTTCTAGAAAACGAAGATGCCGCAACAATAACGCAATATGTTTCGCTTTTTCTTGCATTTGTGGCTCAGAAGCCAGCAGGATCAGAGCATCGTAAGCGTCACAAAAAGAGCGCACATAACGAAATTTGAGGCGTACACTTTCCTGTAAAAGAGGAACTTCACAGACTGACTGGAAAAAAGAAGATTGCCTTATCATCCTCTGCGCCATACTAAACCCTGGGTTAAGTGAATCAGACAGCTCTTTCGCCATTCTCGAATAGGAAGCGGCTTGTTCCAATTTACCTGCGTGTACCTTTTGCAACTCGAATAGGGTAAGGGCTTCTTGCAGTGCCTCGATCAACGCTTGTGTGGCAACACTCATGGCTTATCCTTTTAGTGGCAGAGACAACGCTCGGCCACTTCGTCCCAGAGCGTTCCGTTTTTCTCCCGGTGCCAGACCTCAATCGTGTAAAGGCGGTTCGATTCAGGACAGACCCAGCACCCCCCTGCATAGCGTGTCGGAAGGTGAAACGGATTGAGTTTCCCCTCTTTCAAGGCTTTTACACGCGCCGGAAGAGAAAGTTTGCC
>JACMPS010000001.1 GCA_014377395.1 Chthonomonadaceae bacterium | reverse complement strand
CCGCCACACGGGAAAGTTCGAGTTGATCGGGTAAAACAGACCCGCCGAAACCCGATCAAGAGGGGAGTACGCCTTGCGAAAACCGACCCTGACCCAGTTGACCAAAATGACCCTTCTATTACGCAAGAGGTCTTTACATATCCGGTAGTCTCAATTATGGGGTACAGGTCAGATCACACGACCTCAGTCACACAGTCCATAGTAAGTGCCGTAAGCGTTATCGGAGGTGACGCCTTCGGGAGTGGCATCGCCGCTTTTTCCTCCCTCCGGGCAAACTACCTGTTGATCGAACGCACCGGAACTCGTGATGAACTTTGCATGGCTATCCGCAAAAACAACTCCGCCGCCGCGTGTGTGCCATCTTCCGTAGTAGCCGGGAATGTAGCCATATTTCTCTTGATCTCCAAACCAGGGCACCATTTCATCACGCATAATCCGAGTTTCGGAAGGCGCAGTGAAGGAAGAATAAGAGACACTTTTGTTCGTGGCAAAGGGGGAGTTGTTCTGAGAGGACTCATTGTAGACGAGTGTGTAACTCCCTTTGTTAAAGCGATAACTGGAGCCGTAGCAGGCGAAGTAAGAATTACGTCCCGGACACCCATAATCAGGATCACTTAGAGCGGGACCTCCCAAATCGTCGGGACACTTGAAAATCTCTTTGCTTTTAATGTAGGGAAGTACCAGCAGTTCCACTCCCTTGTGCGCGGGATCACCCGCCATTGCTCGCTGTCCCGTTTGCGAAAGCGTATTATAGGCATAGAAAATGGGCAGGGTCTCGTCATAATCCTGAAGGTACATTTGCACGGAAAGCCCGACCTGTCGCACGTTGGAAGCGCAAACGCTCTGCCTTGCCTGCTCTCTTGCCTGAGCAAAAACAGGAAACAGGATCGCGGCGAGAATGGCGATAATGGCGATGACAACAAGGAGTTCGATCAGGGTGAAAGCGAGGGCAAGAGGCTTTCGGGGCTGTGTTCGAGGTTGAGAAATCGGGTCAGGGTTCATTTTGTCCGTCCTTTCAAGGGAGACGGGAGTGCGGAACCGCTCTGAGAGGAAAAACGCGACAAAAAAGCCGCCCTTTCCGTCGAGCGGGAAGTGCGGCAGGGGCAAAACGATCTCACTGAGTCGCCTTGCGATAGAGCCTCTTCGCCTCCCTCCGTCGGTATTATCCGAATCAGGTATTCAGGGTTGGGCAGGTTGCCCTCTCAGCACAAATCGCACCCCTGGCGTTGGTTTTGTAAAACCAATCCTAATATACTCCAACTTTTTCCCTCTGTCAAGGCGACGATTGCCAAACTCGGCTTTCTAAAATCGGGTACAATGCCTTTAGAAAAGAGACAGGTTTATTATGGTAACTGAAGAACAAATTTTAGAAGGTTTGCGTGAAATTCAAGACCCCGATCTGGGACGGGACATTGTCGCTCTCGGCTTTATAAAAAATATCGTGATTGAAGCGGGTGAAGTTTCCCTGACGATTGAACTGACGACGCCCGCTTGTCCCGTCAAAGAGGACATGAAGGCGGACGCCGAGCGCATTGTCTCCTCCCTGCCGGGTGTGGAAAGCGTTCGGGTGAGCATGACCGCGCAGGTGCGGGCAAGCCTGACCCCGCAGGAACTTATTCCGGGAGTACGACACTGTATCGCCATTGCAAGCGGCAAAGGTGGGGTGGGGAAAAGTACGGTTGCCTGTAATCTCGCGGTTGCGCTGGCGAAGACCGGGGCTACCGTCGGGCTTCTAGATGCCGACATCTATGGACCTTCGATTCCAACGATGATGGGCGTTCGGCGCGAACCTGAAGCCGTCCAAACAGCAACCGGGGCGAAAATGGTTCCAATCAAGGCACACGGCGTCAGCGTCATGTCACTTGGTTTTTTGTTGCGGGAAGATCAAGTCGTTGTTTGGCGAGGACCGATGTTGGGGAAAGCCGTTGCGGATATGCTTTCCGGGGTGCTGTGGGGAACGCTGGACTATCTACTGATTGATCTCCCCCCAGGAACGGGTGATGTGCCAATGTCTCTGGCGCAACTCGTACCGCTTTCAGGCGTCGTGGTGGTGACGACCCCGCAGGAAGTCGCACAGGAAATCGCTCGTAAAAGTATTTTGATGTTCAGCACACTGGAGAAAAGCCTGAACCGTACCATTCCCATTCTCGGTGTCGTAGAGAACATGAGCGGGGGCATTTTCGGAACGGGAGGAGGGGAACGCACGGCGTCTCGCCATAGCGTCCCCTTTCTGGGAAGTATTCCGCTTGATGAAGCAATTTCGCTCGGCGGAGATGCCGGGAAACCGTCGGCTCTGATGGGCGAAAACAGCATCGAAGGAGGTGCCTTCGCGAAAATCGCGGGTGCTATGGCGGCGCGAGTGAGCGTATTACAATATAGCGAAAATAGTGCTTGACCTCTCCTCATACTTTGTGTTATACTCTCCGAGGTTTTAGAGGGAAAGCGGACGGGACAAAGATGTCCCCGTCTTGTTCATGAACACTGAACAGACACAAAACAAGCGTAAAAAAGGAATGTAGGATTATGGAAACAAGCCTGAATGAATGGCGCAAAGCCGAAGACGGTCTCGCGGTCTCCCCATCGTTGGAGTTCATTCGTGCGGTCGCTGACTTACTGGAAACTAGCCCGGAAGATATTCTTGCCGAAATGGGCTACACGTCTCCGAGTGAGAACGAGCGGGTGCTGAGCGAAGTTTAGTCATCGTGTGAAAACGGAAATTAAGGAAAGGAGAAAGCACTAAAAATGCTCTCTCCTTTCTTTTTTGCCCGGTGGTTCTACCTGTTTTGTGTTGCTCGTCTGTTACATTACTGTTGAAAACTTGACGTAGTCCTGTTGGACAACGCATAATCAAAGCGGTGGACGGCTGTTTTGTCTCCCAGATGTTTTTGTAGTAACGACTCTGAATCATTCTGAAACGTGGAAGGCAAAAAAGCATGATGCACGGGCAATTATTGCTGACAATCCGTCAACTGGTTGAGAGATCGGGCGTGAGTTCCCGGACGATCCGCTACTACACGACAGAGGGTCTACTCCCTCCCCCCGAGGCAAGAGGACGCTACGCTCTCTATTCGGAACAACATTTGCTTCGCCTCGCCCTGATCACTCGCCTCAAAGACGCCTATCTTCCTCTGCGCTCCATCCGAACGCAACTCCAGAATTTGACCGATGAACAGGTCGCTTCCCTGCTGTCTTTCTCTGCGCAAAGCGAAAATGACCCTGTGCCAACTGACCTGCAAGAAATTTTAGCGGAAGACGGAGCGGAAGCGAATTTACAAACGTTGGCTCGGTTTTTGGAGAAAGCCGGTGAGGTTCAACCTGAGACGGCTTCAGAACTTAATCAAACGCAAATCACCTCTGAGAACTGGCAACGGGTCATGTTGGAAACCGGGATCGAACTGCATCTAAAATTGCCCCTGAGCAGTCCGCAAATTTCGTTTTTGGAGCAAATGCTGACCCTGATTGGAAAGGGACATTAGCCGTTTCAAGGTTTGCCGCTTGAGAATTTCAGGGTGAGTTGGGTCGTCCCTTTTAAGTTGAGAATCAAGCAGTGTCTGGCGGAGAGATAAGTGTAATCTTCTCCCGCAAGTGCTTTTTTACCGTTGATTGTGACCTCCGGCATCGCAGTGACACCCGAAAGAATCGCCTGAAACGCGCCTGACTTCCAACTCGTGATCCCGACGGATACGGTGTGATCTTTTCGATTTTCCTCAGAGTGCTCGATTTTGCCGGGAGCGTGAAGAATAGTTCCGCTTTCCACAAAGGGTTGCGAATCGTAAATCGGAACTCCGTAAAGGCGAACGGCACACGCCATCAGCGTTGCGGGATTGATCGCAACGTCGTTTCTGCTTTGCGCTTGCAGGTCGAACGAGTCGGGGAGAAGTCCCTCACGCTCAGGGTTTTGTCCGAGTTGCCAGGTCTGCTGAATTCCTGAGAGGGTGATATTATCCGCAATCTGCTTCCAGAACCCATTTTTTGTGCGCTCTGCCAGAAAATAAAGGGTATCCGCATAAACCAATCCACACCATTGAACGGGTAACCCCATCCAGTTTGGAGCGCGAAACTGTGTGGCTCCATAAACGGCAATCGTGCTGTAAATTCCAATCGGTTCGTTTGTCGGACTTACAAGATAAACAAAAGGCAGTCCTGTCCACGCCCAGTAAGTCGCCTCTTTGAGATACCGCTCTTCCCCTGTCAGATCAAACCCCAACGTGAAGCAACGCACAAGAAGGGCGGATGCCAGAATATCGGGGGTATGAAGCGGCACTTCCCACGTCTGCGCCCCACGCGGAACATCGCCCCGGTACACCGCCAGAAGCCTGTCGAGCAGTCGCAACCCTTCCTGTTTGAGACCTGCATCCCCCGTGTAAGCGGCTGATTCCAGCACGTCAAGCACGGCACGCGCCTCTACTCCATTCGCGCTTTTTTTGTCGTGAGTTTTGCCCAAACCCGCGCTTTCTCCTGTCAGAGCAAACGGCAACGATCCGTCTTTCTGGAACCGAGCGAGGGCATCCTTACCTCGCCTGAGCATCACTTCGAGACTCTCTTCTGCTTTTCCGTTGACGAGGGCAGGGGCAGGTGAACCGATATGCCCTACTCTTGCCGCAATAAACGCTTCGGGCGTGAGGAGATTTCGCTCTTGAAGAGAAGCCGTCCGTGCTTTTTCCCGCAATGTTTGATCGGAGTTGTTTTCTGCGATCCAATCCAGAAACATTGTCGCATCCGCCGCTCGTTGCCCTCTAAAAGAGCCGGGGTAGGCATGGCGGTAGCCTTTTGGTTCCCTTAATTGAGACGTGAGCCACCCCGCCGACATCAACCGGGTGAACGCATCACGAGAGGGAACAGGGGCAGGGGCATTCGGTAAAGGGTGTGACCCGACATAAGACTGTAGCGCAGGCGTGACATCATTCCCCTTTCCAACATGGATTTTGTAGTGGAAAAAGACAGGCGTATCGGCTTCTAGAGTCGTAGGTGCGTCGGGAAGAAGTCGGTCACTTTCGCGCTCGGTTCCGGGGTAAACCAATCCAAACAAGGCGCGATTCGTCTTAAAATGGCGATCTGGCACCTCAAAAATGGGTTGAAGATCGGGCGAAGGTTCCCATGAAATCCCCGTGTAATTGCCATTTGCGGCGGTTGCCATAAGGGGAATCGTGACTTTGTAGGAGGACGGCGAAAGACGCTTTGCACCTCCCCCGATAATGTCCTTTTCGCTACTGGAAAGTTCGCCACTCGCCAGATATTCCAATCCCGCAAAAAGGCTTTGCCCAATTTGTTTTGTCTTTTGATCGCCCTTTGCAAAGAGCAACGCAACCGGAAAAAACAGAACGTCTCGTTTTTGTGAAAGGCGTAGTTCCGAACGGACTTCGTTTACTCCCTCAAATAATGGAGAGAGTTTAAGAATTTCCGTCAGCGTCCACGTGCCGCCATCAGGGTCTTTCCAGACGAAAACAACTCTGTCATCTCCGTTTCCATTCTTTGCGAGTTGATTGTTCTCACGAAATTTGCCTAGCGGAAACCAAACCACTTTCCCGTCTTTGAGGTAAGCGGCTGAGGTGCTGTGCGTCAGCGTTCCTACTTCCATGTTTCCACTTTTTAAGACCCGCTCTTGCGCCAATCGGGGCAAAATATTGCCTGTTAAGGAAGAGTTCTCCAATTTCCAGAAAAGGGGTTCCACAATCAAAATCCGGGGCGTGATTGCAAAAGAAGCAAGAACAACGTGATTCCCTTTTATACCGGGCGGGTCAATACGAAATTTTTGGCTTGCCTGTGAAAACGCCGGTAACGGTAGTCTCACTTCGCGCCATTCGCCCCCCTTTACCGGAAAGTGGATCGAATAAGTCTCGGTTGGGTTTCCTCCCGGCGGAAACCAGAACAGTTGCCCCACACCGCTTTGCACCGATTTCAGCCTGAGGGTGACCCAGTAAGGTTGTTTTGCAGAAATTGGAAGAGGGTCACGAACAAGAAAAGGATCGTCTCCGGTGACATCAATTTCCAACCCCTGCGCCGAAGATTTAAGGGCAGAGACATCATGCTCTCCGTGCCAGAGTTTCGCTTCTGTCTCGGTGGCAAGGCTATTGTTTTGCGCTTTAACCTGCACAAAGCCGAATGAGAAAAATAGTGAGAGAGCAATAATGAGTGGCTTCATGAGATGACTTTCAGAAGTAGGGATAAGAGGAGGCGAGGGCATAACGCACCCGCCTCTCGAAATGAGAAATTCAGGCACGGATAAGGGCTAAAATCTCATCGCGTTTCGTCTCCATTTCCGCTTGAGATTTCGCTTCGAGGTTTAATCGAATCACCGGGTCATTTGCAGAGGGACGCACATTGAATTTCCAGTCCGGGTATTCGATGGACACGCCGTCCCTTAAATCGAGTTGTCCGTCTGCGAACTTTGTTTTAAGTGTCTCAAGAACCTTGTTCGAGTCCTGTACGGTTGAATTGATCTCGCCGGAAACGTAATAATCACCGAGACTGGAAACTAGTTCCGACATTTTTAAGCCTGTCTCGGAGAGCATCGTAATGACGCTCAGCAGAGGAATGAACCCGTTATCGGCAAAATAGTTGTCCCGGAAATAATAGTGACCGGACACTTCTCCGCCAAAAACAGCATTTTCCGCCCTCATTGTGCGCTTGATGTAGGAGTGTCCGACACGCTCGGAAATCGGTCTTCCCCCCAGTTTCGTAACCCAGTCGCGCACTGCCCACGAAGCACGTAAGTCATACACGATTCCCTCTCCCGGATTGAGTTTGAGAAAATGCCTTGCGACGAGCGTTGTGATGAAGTCACCGGGAACGGGCTTCCCCGTCTCGTCGAGAAAGAAACAACGATCCGCGTCTCCGTCCCATGCCACACCGAGATCGGCACCTTCCTGCTCGATTTTGTGGATCAATTCTTCGATATTTTCTACCTCGAAGGGGTTGGCAGGATGATTGGGAAAGCGTCCGTCCGGCTCGAAATAGAGGGCTTCCGTGTTGAGTTGGGGAATACGGCTGAAAATCTCGCTTGCGATCACGCCGCCCGTTCCGTTTCCTGCGTCGGCGATAATTTTAAAGGGTTTGATGGTTTCGATGTCCACGAATTTCATCAGAAACGTCATGTATTCTTCGAGGAGGTTGCGCTTTGTGACGGTTCCGGGAGTAGAGGCTGAAGTGAAGTTTCCGGAGACCGTCAAATCACGAAACTCCTCCATTCCTGAGCCTGAGCCAACAATATAAGCCCCGGCGCGTACGATCTTCATCCCGTTTAGTTCTTTGGTGCAGTGAGAAGCCGTGATCTCGACGGCAGGAAGATTCAGATAGCCCGACGCAAAGTAAACGATGTCGGTGGTGGACAAGCCGAGTTCGATGACGTTCACGCCCTGATCGGTCAAACCGCGTGAGAGGGCGGCGCACCAGTCCGGCGAAGAAACGCGGGAGTCATATCCGATGACGACGGTTTCCGCCTTGAGGAAGTTTGCAAGCCCCTTCCCGATAATCTCGACCTGCTCCGGCACAAGAGGAGCCTGATAGGAATCTCTATCGTAAACCTTTCCGAAGTAAATGCTGGACTCATCTACAAGATCAGGAACGAGAGCACGGATGTCATAAGCACGGAATACTTTGGGATTAACCGAAGTCAAGATAGTTTCTCCATTATTGGGTTTATCGGCAAAAGAGCGAGACGGGTAATGATGACTCGTTTTTTGATTGCCACTCTCATGATTGATTCGAGTTGGAAGGGGCAAATTCCTGCCGGGAGGGGTACAATTGCCCCATGAAACTACGCTTTTTGTTTTTCTCTCTCATGTTTTCTTTTTCGATTTTAAGTGCCGGGGCGCAACCAAATCCATCACAAGTGCTGGTCGTGCAAAATTCGACTTCGGCTGACTCGGTCAGGATTGCGTCGGAATACATGAGGAAGCGTAAGATACCCCCTCAAAACCTGATCACTTTGACGGTTCCCGACAAGGATACCGTTAACGAAATCTATCTCAAAAAATCCATTCAAGACCCCATTAAAGCCCATATTAAAGCGAAAAAACTCAAAATAGATTTTATTGTGTTAACGCGGGGGATGCCCTATATCATAGAAGGAAGCGCACAAAACGCTTTTTCACTGGATAGCACTCTTGGCATGATGGACTTTACCCTGCTTGAAACGCGAACCCAAAACCCTTATTTCGCAAAGACAACCTCGTTTTCGCACGATAAATTCGGAAATTATTTAGTCTCACGGCTGGACGGCTACACGCTGAAAGATTGCCTTGCGTTGATTGATCGCTCTCTTTCCGCACGACCGCTCAGGGGCCCGTTTCTCATGGTGAGCGATAATGACAAAGATAAGGGTGGCTACAAACCCTGGAATGATAGCACGAAACGCGCTCATGCGGTGCTGATTGGAAAAAAGATGGACGCGCAAATGGGAAATGGATTTGTTTTTAAGGGTGCGGAAGAGCCGTTAATGGGTTACGCCTCATGGGGAAGCAATGATTCACATTATAAGGCGGAAGTCTATCGCAAAATTAAGTTTCTACCCGGTGCCATTGCGGAAACCGCTGTTTCTTCCTCCGGGCGTACCTTGAGAGATCCGAAACAGCCGGGGCAATCACTCATCGCGGACTTGATTGCACAGGGTGTGACCGGGTGCAAAGGCTATGTCTCCGAACCTTATGTAGACTCGATTTCGTATCCTGATATTGTGTTTGATCGTTACACCGACGGGTTTTCGATTGTCGAGTCGCTTTACATGGGGTCTTACTACGTCAATTGGAAAGATGTGATCATTGGTGATCCCCTTTGTGCACCTTATGCGAAACCCACCCTTGCGCCGAAGAAAGCCCCTAAAAAGTGAAGTATTTAACTCAAATCTTGAACAAAAACGTGATTGGTGTTGATGGGCAGGTAGTCGGACGTGTCCTTGACGCAGTCGCTGTGATGGGGGGCAGACTTCCCGAAGTCAAGGCAATTCTAATTAGAGCGGGAAAGTCCGAAATTTGTATTCCCTACTCGCAGGTGGAGTTTGATGATGACCCGGCAGGTCCCAATGGCTCAGGACAAATTCAATCCGATATTCGGCTTCTTTCGCCTCTTTCGGATATTGTGCCGTTTCGCCCAAAAGATGAAGACTTGCGATTGCGACAGGATATGCTCGATAAGCAAATTGTGGACGTGCATGATTATCGAGTCGTACGAGTGAGCGATGTTCGCCTCGCGCAGTGTGGCAACGAGTATTGCGTGGTGGGGGTGGACGCTTCTTTGCGGGCAACGATTCGGCGGATGGGTAGTCCAATCTCAAAGCCCGTCGAAGCACTCGCAAAGTTGATTCGCAAGCCTCTTCGCTCGAATCTGATTGCCTGGGACGACGTGCAAACTCTGGAACCGGGGACGGCAGGCGGGCGGATCCGCCTCAGGGTTTCTCACGACAAAATCGCCCGGTTGCACCCCGCCGATATTGCCGACATCGTAGAGCAACTTTCGCCGCAAGATCGTGCCGAAGTGATTGATTCGCTCGACACCGAGACGGTAGCAGACGCGATGGCGGAGGTCGAGCCAGACGTACAAAAGCAGATTATGGAGCAACTTTCCGAAGAGCAAGCCTCCGATATTCTTGAACAAATGGAACCCGACGACGCCGCCGATGTACTTGATTTACTCTCCAATTCCAAGTCGGAAGACTTAATCGAGGGCATGGAGCCGGAAGAAGCCGAAGCAGTCGAGCGTCTCATGGCATATCACGAGGACACTGCCGGGGGCTTAATGACGACGGAGTTTGTGGCGATTCATGACAACCTCACTTGCGAGGAAACGATTGAGCGACTGCGTGAACTTGCACCCCGTGCAGAGACAATTTATTATGTCTACGTGGTGGACGCAGAAGAGAGGCTAGTGGGCGTTCTCAGTTTGCGCGATCTTGTGATTTCGCCGCCGCCTACCTGCGTGAAGGACATCATGGTACGGAACGTTATTCATGTTTATGAAGAAGATCATGCGGATGAGGTCGCGCAGATTATCGGGCGTTACAACCTGTTTGCGGTTCCGGTTGTCAATGATTCAGAGCAATTGTTAGGCATTGTGACGGTTGATGACACGCT
>JACMPS010000501.1 GCA_014377395.1 Chthonomonadaceae bacterium | reverse complement strand
GGGGTTTCGCTTTCCGTTTCGATCAGGCAATCTCCAAAGGCAACAAGAAACGTTTCCCCTTGCGTCCAAGTCTCCGCGTAACGGACAGCATCACCTGAGCCGTTTGCCTCTAATTGAATTGCGTAGGAGAGTTTGAGAGATTTACCTGTCTCTCTTTCCCACCCACTATATTCACTGCCAAACACCGCTTCGATTTGCGTTTTTGTTGGAGAGACAATCAGCAAAGACTCTTCGATCCCCGCCGCGATTAGTTCGTCGAAAACAAAGGCAAGCACGGGCTTGCATCCCAGTGGAAGCAACTCTTTGGGAAGAAGTCGCGTAATAGGTTTGAGCCGGGTTCCTTTTCCGGCAACGGGGATCACTGCCTTTGTAATTCTTTGATTCATGGTGTAATTTTCGTCTTTGATGATCGAACTGCAACAAAATTTGTTTTTTTGTTTTTTTTCGGATTTTCTTGTATTTTACCCTAAAGAGGGGGTATCTTCCTTCCGATAACTTTAATGTACGATGATGTTAAAGGCAAACCCATAGAAATGTGGGGACGCAAAACCATGGGCCTAAAAGGGTGCATCCGATGTTCTCCCCTGATGGTTGCCAGGCTGCCGTCCTCGACGTAAGATGAAGTCGCAAAGTGCGGCGCACTCAATGCGTTCAGGAGGCAAATGAAATGAAGATCTCTGGAGAAGAGGCATTCCGTTCTTATTCACAGGCAGTGTCCAATCGCGGTTTGTCCGCCATTGCCGAACCTGAAGTGTCCAACAATGGCGTTGGCGTTTCCGGTGTTGTTTCAATAGACAAGTTGAATATTTCTTCGCAAGCGCGGGACATTCAACTTGTAAAGAATTCGCTGGCTCAACTTCCCGATGTCCGGGAAGACCGTGTTGCGGCTCTGAAAGCACAGTATGAGAGCGGCACCTATCAGGTGAGCGGCGAAGACATTGCGGATTTGATTATTCGCCGTGCGCTGGCAGATTCAACCAATATCTAATTAGTTCTCAATTATTAGGGGTAAACCAAACGGTTTACCCCTCTTTTCCTTCCTCATGCGCGTTGTCACTCTCAACCTTCGTTCCGGCTTATCGCTTTCTGATCCCGGTGACCTCACGCCTTTGATTGAACTTCTCTCTTCACTTTCCGCGGATGTGATTTGTTTGCAGGAGGTAGATCGTTTTCTTCCTCGCTCTCACTTTAGAAATCAAATGGCTTTAATCTCAAAGGCTCTTGGTATGCGGGGTCGTTTTTTCCCTTCTATTCCGCTTTCGCCCATGAGTTTCGGTCTCGCTATACTATCACGCTTTCCCCTGATGAGGCACACATCCTTTTTCCTTCCCTTTTCAGGAGAACCGCGTGTGCTTGCAAAGGCAGTTCTCTTGTATGAAGGAAAGCCCTGCACCCTTTTCAACACGCACTTAGGATTAAAGCCTGATGAGCGCCTTCGGCAAACACGCCGTATTGCTCAAATAATTTCCCGTGAAAAGTCGCCTTTCTTACTTTGTGGTGATTTCAATGAGATTGTTTCTGAGCCTACGATGATTTCTCTCTTAGACAACAGCGACTTAAACGAAGTTCGTGATCCTACTTACGCTCCGACCTTCCCTGCTTTTGACCCTAAGGTTCGGATTGATTTGATGTTTTGTTCCTCTGATCTCATTTTTTCCTCTGCTTTTGTTTCTCCCGTCGTTGTCTCAGATCACTTTGCTTTTGTTGCCGATCTTGAAATGAAATAAGCCGGGAATGTTTCACATGAAACATTCCCGGCTTTAGAAACAGAGCAGTAACGACGAACTAATGCAAAAGAGTGTCGGCAATTCGCTCCAAATCGCTCTCAGAATAGAAATCAATTTCGATTTTACCGCTTCCGCTTCCATTGCGACGCAAGGATACTTTTGTTCCTAAACTTTCTTGAAGACGGGAAACCAGATCGGAAACGTGCGGGTCTTCTCTTCTAGGTGAAGCCTCTTTTGCAGAAGAAAGATTAGTAGGAGTGGAAGGAACTTGCTTTGTCTCCTTCGCGAGTTTTTCGGTGTCCCGAACCGAAAGGCTACGCCGGACTACCGCTTCCCACGCTTTCAGGATTGCAACTTCTCCCTCAACGGAGAGAAGCGCGCGGGCGTGTCCCTCGGTAATTTCTCCTCGCTCAACACTCTCCTGCACCAATTCCGGCAAGTGCAAAAGACGCAACGTATTTGCAACGGCAGAGCGTGACTTTCCTACACGCTGAGAGACAACCTCTTGCGTCATCGAAAACTCATCCATCAAGCGACGATAAGCACGAGCCGCCTCTAAAGCACCGATATCCTCACGTTGCAAGTTCTCTACAACCGCGACCTCAAGTTGCTCTTTTTGATCCATTTCACGGATAAGTGCGGGAATAGCCGTTAGCCCAGCCGATTGTGCTGCCCGAAAACGACGCTCCCCTGCAATCAACTGGTATTGATCCAAACCGGAACGACGGACAAGCACGGGTTGCAAGACACCATGTTCGCGCACGGAAGACACCAATTCCTCCATTTTCAGAGGGTCGAACAGGGTACGCGGCTGGTAAGGGTTAGGAATAATCTGACGTAGCGGCACGTCACGCACCTGCGCGACATTCTCATCGTCCCTTGTCTCCGCAATCAATGCCGATAGACCTCTACCGAGTGCTCTCTTTTCCACCGTCCAGTATCTCCTTTGCAATCGTTTGATAGGCAATCGCGCCACGAGAGCGCGGGTCGTAAAGCGCAACCGGCAAACCGTGAGACGGCGACTCCGACAAACGAACGTTCCGGGGAACAATTGTAGGAGAAACCTTTTCACGAAAATACTTTTTCACATCCTCCACTACCTGACGCGCCAATCGGGTGCGCTCATCATACATGGTAAGAATGACTTTCGCAATTTCAAGAGAAGGGTTGAGGTGACGCTGAACCAGTTCAATCGTTTTGAGCAACTGACTGATTCCTTCAAGAGCATAATACTCCGTTTGGATCGGAATCAAAACCGCGTCAGCAGCCACTAGGGCGTTCAGAGTAAGCAGACCGAGTGAAGGCGGACCGTCAATCAAAATATAATCGTAGGTCTCGCGGGCAGGGAGCAGAGCCGTTCGGAGATAGCCTTCACGAGAGATTTTCGGCATAAGTTCGATGTCGGCTCCGGCGAGGTCAAGTGTCGCAGGCAAAATCGAAAGGTTTTCTACCCCTGTCGGCAAGGCAACCTCCTCGACAGGCTTACCGTCAATGAGAACATCATAAGTTGAAGACTCAACGGTGGTACGATCAATCCCAAGTCCACTCGTAGCATTGCCTTGAGGATCAAGATCAACCAGCAGAATTTTTGCCCCTGCAAGAGCCATATAAGTTGCCAGATTCACCGAGGTCGTTGTTTTGCCAACGCCGCCCTTTTGATTGACAACTGCGTAAACCGTTCCCATAGTGCCGCCCTCTTCCTGTTTCTTCCCTCCTATAATACCTGTCGCAAGAGTCATTAAAATCAATCGTCCTGTAATTTCGGAAATAAAAAGAGGATATTTATTTGATTTTGCTTTTCCGCTCTTGTTTTTAGTTCAAGAGTGATATAATCTGAGAGGAGGGAGAACAAAAAAAGCGTGAGACGAACTTATACCGAGTCGCAACAAAAAGCAATAGAGGCAGAAGGAACTGACATCGTTGTTTCAGCGGGAGCAGGTTCCGGCAAGACAGGAGTACTAGTTGAGCGTTTTGTTCAGATCGTAACTTCTCAGGATAGCCGAAGATGCAACATAGACAAAATTCTGGTAATTACTTTTACGGAGAAAGCGACACGAGAAATGAAGTCTCGTATTACTCAAGCTCTCGACGCTCTTGGTGAAATGGAGGCGCGGCGTCAAATCGAAACCGCCTATATCAGCACGATCCACGCTTTTTGTTCGCGTTTGCTCCGTGAAAACCCGTTTGATGCCGGAGTTGACCCTGGCTATCGTGTGTTGGAGCCTCAACAAACGGGGCGGATGCTACGAACCGCCTGCGAAAACGCCGTTCAAGCCGCACAATCGTTACAAGATCGTGAGATTTTACGCTTTCTCAACACGATGCAAGCCTCACAAGCGGGACGTGATCCCTTGCCTGTCTTGTTCAATGCCCTGATTGAAGTTTTCAATCAGGTTCGGGGGGTCGGCTGGCGACGAGAAGACATTGAAAGTTTAGCGACCGAAGAGGGAACAGAGGCTACCCTGAGAAGTTACGCCCCGGTTCAATTTGTTCTCAAGCCTGCCATTGATGAACTTGCGATCATTCGTAAGACGTTTCAAGAGGCGAAGGCGCAAGTTTCGACCTCATGGGCAACGATCTGTGACACAATTGAAGCGGAACTTGCCCCCTTATTCGACCCAAACAGTGATCCACGCACCCGATTGCAACAAATCGCCTCTTTGATTGAGCGTGTCAAAACGATTCGATTTCGGGCAGGGGGTGTCAGCAATGCCGAATTAGGTTTGATCACCGAAATCGAACACATCAAGGCAACCTGCGAAACTGTTGCGCCGCTGATTGCCTCCTCAACGACTCAGGAAGAGGCAAGCGAGGAAAAGATTGCCCCGGCGTTCTGGAAATTACTCGGTTCGATGTGGGACTTTTACGTGGCAGACAAACAACAGCGGGGATCACTCGACAACGACGACCTACAAGCCGAAGCCGTCCGCCTACTGGAACGCTCCTCAGGGGTACGGCGTCAATATCGCACTCGGTTCGCGCACCTGATGATAGACGAATTTCAGGACACAAACCCCCTCCAGATGCGCCTGATTACTCTGCTTCATAGCAGAAAATATGCTGAAGCAGGAGAAAAATGTCTCCCTAATCAACTGTTTATCGTGGGTGATGTGCAACAATCCATTTATGCGTTTCGCAATGCCGACCCCACTCTTTTTCAGAACTTGGAGCGGCGATTCAGAGAAGGAAGCGGCGGACTTCACGTCACCCTCTCCGACAACTTCCGCTCACGCCCTGAAATACTGGAAACCGTCGCACGAATTTTCGGGCAACTCTGGCGACAAACCGAAACGCAATTCACTCCTTTTACCGCAGGGGCTGACTTCGCTGAAAAGGAAAAACCAAGCCTTGAAATCCTCGCTACCGAAAACCTGAGACGCCCTGACTTTAAGTTGATCGAGCCTTCCGCCCTTGCCAGACGAATTCATCAAATGGTACAAGGTCAGGAGATTAAGATTACCCATAAGGCGGATTCACGTTGCGGAAAACCCGTCGAATATGGAGATATTGCGATTTTGTTTCGCGCTTTGACTGACCTTTCCCGCTATGAGGAAGCCTTGCAACGAGAGGATATTCCCTACTATGTCGTAGGCGGGGGGCGGGGATACTTCGCTCGTCACGAGGTGCGTGATCTGATCAATGTACTGACCGTCATTGACACACCCACACGCGATGTTGCGATAGCCGCCGCGCTCCGTTCACCCTTTGTTGGCGTATCAACCGATACGCTTTATCGCCTGTCACTCTATGCCCGTGAACTCGCGAAGATTACGAAAACGCCTTCCTCTTTGTTTGTCGCACTTCAAGATGAGAATTTTCGGGCGATTTTCCCCCTTGCAGAGCAGGAAAGTGTTGAAACATTTCTCCACACGATTGAGGCTTTGCAGAAGCAGGAAGATCGCGCTCCCGTTGGTCATCTGCTTGAAAAATTGATCACGGCAACTCATTACGACGCTCATTTGCTATGCCGTCCCGGAGGGAGGAGACGCCTCGCCAACGTCCGCAAACTCCTTCAGATTGCCAACTCGGAAAAGGTGATGGGGGTTCCCGGCTTTATTCAGCGTCTCAAAGAACTCACGCGGATTTCAGACCGGGAAGGAGATGCGCCGACCGAGGAAGAGGAAGCAAACGTCGTCAGAATTTACACGATACACGGCGCGAAAGGACTTGAATTTCCGGTTGTCATTCTGCCCGATCTCTCCCGTCAGGGGAGACCTTCGGGCGAAGACCCTTTTGTTTGTGATCCTTCCGCCCCTGCGCTGGGCAATCGGCTGAATGGCGCACCCGATCTTCTCTACAACGCCATTCAGCAAAAACAAACCGAGCAGGAACGACAGGAAATGTCACGACTACTTTATGTTGCCATGACTCGCGCTCGTGAACATCTTGTCCTGAGCGGCAATCTTGGTATGGGGCGAAGCCATATACAATGGATGAACGACATCGCGCAAACACTTGGACTGATTGGACTTCCGCAAGAACCCGAAGAGCGAACTCTGCTCGGTGGTATTCGCGCAACTGTTGCCCCACTCACGCATTACCTGCCAAAGACAGGCAAAACCGTGAGCGACACCGATACCCGCGAACGAGAAGAACTGAGAGCAAAACGGGTCTTTGCGGAAGTCTTCAATTCACAAATATAAGAGGGTGTTGGAAAAGTTTTTGGTTAGGAATAAATCCGACAAACGGTGTGTCCGAGTTTTGTCCAATTCAGGGCAACACGCCTCCGAGCGAGGAATTCATTCCTGCGCCAAACGCATCAACTCTAATTTTTCAACGCCTTTTCAGATCGAAAACTACTTGATTCCGCGCTGAGCCATTTGTAATTTCAGTGCATTGGCAACTGCCTGATCGAACGAAGCCTGTTGCTTGCCCTTCGACTGTTTCTTGCGTGTCGAAACAAGATAAGCGTCCCGCTTTTTCGCAAGGGCGGTAATCTCAGTGCGAATCTTTTTTCGCTCTTGAAGAGACAACGCTACTTTTTGCTTGCGGGCTTCAGGACTAAGCTTCTTCAAGTTGTCGGGCAAATCATCGGACTTCACTTTGTCCAGTGTCACCGAACCATTTTCAAAGCTCTGATAAAGATCGTTGGAGTAAGCATTCCCGTTCAGCACTTTGTTAACGGCACGATCCGCCGCTGCACTTTTCGGCGCACTTTTAGAAACTTTCGTCTCAAGGGCGAATTGTGAAGCCGCATTGACACTGCGATAGCGAACCCCACCTGCCCCTCCACCGCCCCCGTAAGCTGCATAAGTCTGACCCAACTTGTTGCCCAATTGACCGAGTTGTCCATCGTAAGGCGTTTCGATCACCGCAACTCCGCTGTCTTGCGGCACGGCAAAATATTTGCCCTCTCCTCGTGAGGC
>JACMPS010000500.1 GCA_014377395.1 Chthonomonadaceae bacterium | reverse complement strand
TGGAATTTCGGGGTGACGCCGAGATTGTAGAACAAAAACGAATAAACGTCCGCCGTTGATTCAATCGCTTTCGTCAAGTTGCTGGAGCCATGCCCGGATTTCGTCTCGATACGAATAAGGAGCGGATTTGTTTTGTCGGCTTTCTCTTGCAGGGTTGCCGCGTACTTGAACGAATGAGCGGGAACCACACGATCATCGTGATCTGCGGTTGTCACCATAATTGCCGGGTACTTAACGCCCGCCTTGAGATTGTGGAGAGGCGAGAAGGCGTACAGGTTCTTGAAATCGGCTTCCCCGGCTTCGCTGGAACCGTACTCCGCCGTCCAGAACTTGCCTGCCGTAAACTTCTGAAAACGCAACATATCCATCACGCCGACTTCGGGTATTGCTACCTTGAATAAGTCGGGACGTTGATTGATTACCGCTCCCACGAGTAGTCCGCCGTTAGAACCGCCTTGAAGCGCGAGTTTCTCAGGGGAGGTATACTTTTCCGAAATCAGGTATTCGGCGGCGGCGATACAATCGTCGAAAACGGTCTGTTTTTTCAGTCGCATGCCTGCTTCGTGCCACTTCTCACCGTACTCCGAACCGCCCCGTAAGTTCATGATCGCAAAAATGCCGCCTTGCTCCAACCAACCAATCCGCGTGGAACTAAATGAAGGTGTGAGGCTGATGTTAAAGCCGCCATAGCCATAAAGCAGGGTCGGGTTTTTGCCGTTTTGCTTTAAGCCTTTTTTGTGGACGAGGAACATCGGAATTTTTGTGCCGTCTTTGCTGGGATAAAAGACCTGCTTGACGACATAATCCGAAGCCTTGAACCCTTTGATTTCCGGGGCGCGGAACAGCGTAGTCTTGCCGTCTGCCAGAGTGTAGCGGAAGATCGTCGGTGGGTAGTTGTAGGAAGTAAAAGTGTAGAAAACGGATTTGTCGTCTTTTTCGCCGCCGAAACCCGATGCGGCTCCCGGTGCGGGCAACTTGATTTCTCGCTCCTGCTTACCCTTATAATCGTACTGGTAAACCCGCGACGTGACATCTTTCAGGTAGGTGACAAAGAGTTTGCCGCCCCCCGTTGAAAGCCCGCTGATCGGTTCCGGCTTCTCGGAGACAGCCACCGTCGCCCTTGTCAAATCACCGTCTGCGGGGTTATAGTGCAGAACTTTGCTGTTGGGCGCATTCTGGTTTGTCTGGATCAAGAAGGAGTCGCCGTCGTTGTCCACCACTCCAAAACGGTCGGTTCCAATGGTAGGGACAATCGGCGTGAAGGCTCCGGTCTCTCCTGTTTTGCGAAAGAAGAGGGCGTTACCTCGTTTGCCGGGTTCGCTGACGGAAAGGATTTCGTATCGCTCATCCTCGGTCACGTCTACCCCGACACTGCGCTGAGGGTGTTCCTTCTCCTCGTAAACAAGTCGGTCTTCGCTTTGTGGCGTTCCTATTTTGTGGAAATAAACCTTCTGATCCTTGTTGGAGGCGGTGAGTTCCGTTCCCGTTTCCGGCTCCGGGTATCTGCTGTAGTAAAACCCGTCTCCCTTCCACGAGGCTCCACTAAACTTCACCCATTTTAGATCATCCGTGCCTTTTTTCTTCGTGGCTACCTCCATGACGCTCCATTCTGTCCAGTCGGAACCGTTTCTGGAGATGCCGTAAGCCGCATACTTCCCGTCGTTGGAAAGGGCGAACCCGGCAAGTCGTGCTGTGCCGTCCTCTGAAAAGGTGTTGGGATCGAGGAAGACTTCGGGTTTGCCCTCAAGCCCTTTCTGGTAGTACAGGACGGACTGATTCTGCAAGCCGTCATTCTTTGAGAAAAAGAGGTAGTCTTTCTTCACAAAGGGTTGCCCGTACTTGGGGTAGTCGGCGAGTTGTAGCAGTCGCTCTTTAAGCATCGTTCGGTAGGGAATCTTGTCCAGATAGGAGAGAGTGATTTTGTTTTGCACCTCTACCCAGGCTTTGGTTTCCGCACTGTTGTCGTCTTCCAGCCAGCGATAGGGATCGGCAACGGTAATACCGAAGTAGGTATCGGTTTGTTCAACTTTTCGGGTTTGTGGATAGGTCATCGTTTGTGCCAGTGCTGTGGCGGAAATTCCGACGGTGAGTAGGGTCGAAGACACAGCAGATTGAAATCGCATGAGAAACGCTCCTCGGAAATGGATCAGGGGTGGATTTTTAGAGTTGTCGAACCTCAGGGGAGAGGCTGAACTACCCACTCTTACGCAGGGGAACGAAAGGAGTACGTCAGAGAAGCCCTACAATAACACAGACACCGGAGAAAAGTCAACTGTCGGTTTCTTTGAGGAGAGAGGATCTATCTGGATCATTTACGCTCCGGCTTATGTTCGCGTAACTCAAAATCGCAACACTCCAATGCAGTGAGTTCGTCAAAAACATTTACCCGGTGCCAGAACACTTGATTACGGAAGACGCAAGGCAATCGCCGTAACTGCAAGTAAAGCCGTATCTTGCCGTAGGACTGGGGAATCTTCCATTCAACACCATGTGCGATTTCAGGCACAACAAAATTCATGCTTAATTGGTGAAGGAGACGAACGGTAGTTTTTACATCAGCGATGGCAACGATGATAAGGTCATAGAAACTATACTTGAAACCTTTTTCGTAATTGGCAAGCCATGTCTCAGGTGGATAGAGAGAACCAAACTCGAAAACACGTCCCTCTTCACGCTCGACGACAAACCCGCCACTACCGAAAAGCATTTCGCGTTCGTCACCTGTCTGCAAGTAGGCTTTGCTCTGACCACAAAAGTACCAGCCATAGGGTCTCTCCAGAGTGGCAGTTTCTACAATCCCGCAATCCGCCCCAACGTATTCGATAGCAATCTTTTTAGCCTGAGCGTAATCTATCATGGCTTTGCCTCTCACCAGAAATTTGATTTGCACTGGCGGACGCCTCTATACGCGCTATTAAATACTCCTACAAATCAATACTGTTTTCTACTGCGTTGAACGCATTGCGGTATTCACGTCCGAGTCGCATTGCTTCGTCATAATGTTTGCTTTGCGCGAATGTCCCGGCAATTTTCTCCCACCAGGGAAGGGGAGGCGAAGAAGCCCTTAATAATCCCCATGACGCACATCCCCAGAACATGAAAAAAGGGGTAAATCACAAAGGCGACAACGATTGTTTTGCCGAGCAGAACAGGGTGCGCCGCACAAAATGCGTCAAAAAACGGCATTAGTCCCGTGACAAATATGGCAAGATAGGCAGTTCCCACAAATATAAGTGCTTCGACGAAGATACGAAGGAGGGAAACCGGAGTCGAAACAAGGTGTGCTCTTCTGAAAGCCCTCTGAAAGCGTGAACGAGGAGAAAAAGTGTCGGATTGCATCATGAAAGCCTCATTTCGTTGCGGTGCGACAAGGCGCAGTCAAGGACAGGTAGCGAATGTCTCATATGTTCTGAAACTTCGAGTGATTATGGAACCTTCTTATCCTGACTGTCAAGAAAAGTAAGCGTCATTTTTCCTTTGCAAGAACGACCTCAAGACAAAACACAGGACAAATCAGCAAAAAATCTCGCTTCTACTCTGATCAGTGAGCCTTCGGGAGGATTCGCTGACGCTCTTCACCTCTTCGATGGCACCGTTCCCCTGCTCAATGAGGCTCTTCACCTCTGAAAAGCGTCTCTTCACCTGCTCAATGCGGCTCTTCCCCTCTTCGATGACACTCTTCACCGCCGAAAAGTGCCTCCTCACCTCTGAAAAGTGCCTGTAGGAGTCACCGAAGTTGCAACAAATCACCTCTGAGAAGGGAAAACAGCGGGATACTTCACCTCTTTTGAGAGAGGGACGATCAGACATCAAGAGGAGGTTACGTGATGGGAAGAGAAGATGCACTCTACAAATTCAGAGAGAGCAACAGGGCAAACCCGCCGCCTGTCTCGGTGCGTCTGTGGTATCATTTCTCCATGAATCAGTTTTCACGCACCCCCTTCGACACCCGAAAAGACCCGGCTGATTGGGCAGAATTTGCCTTTGCCGTCACCGTTCCCTCGAAAGAAAGCGGAGTAGACGCCCGTTGTGGGCTTCTCACCTTGCCTCACG
>JACMPS010000499.1 GCA_014377395.1 Chthonomonadaceae bacterium | reverse complement strand
GTGGATGCCTCTAACCTTGACCGTAACCTTTACCTGACCACGCAATTGCTTGATCTCGGTGTTCCCGTCGTTGTCGTGTTGACGATGACCGACGTACTCAAAAAATATGGGCAAACCGCCGACACCGAAACCCTTTCCTTGCGCCTCGGCGTTCCCGTTCTCTCCGTAATCGCTTCTAAAAAAGAGGGATTGGATGCGGCACTCTCGCAGTTGGCTCAGTCCGTCGGAGCGGAAGTTCCTCGAATCGATTGGGGCTTGCCGGAGATGGCGGAGCTCGCGGCGTTGCGGGTGGCGGACGCGCTGAAAACTCAGTATACCCTGACGGATCGCGCCGCCTATTCCGCCGCCCTCACCTGCCTGATGCAACCCGAAGGCGACAAGGCACTTGAAAACGAGGAAATCGCTCCCGTCATTGGGGCGGAAAATGAGAAACTCATTCGTGCCGGGATTGATTTTTCGCATCTGTTGATTGAAGCCCGCTATCGCCGGATTGCGGAACTGAGTGCCGCGATTGTTGGCAGGGGTGCGGAAAGCACCAAGCCCCGCAAGTCGCTTTTAGAGGCGCGGCTCGACCGTTTTGTGTTGCATCCTTTCTGGGGTTATGTTCTGTTCTTCGTAATCATGTCGCTGATGTTTCAGAGCGTTTTCACTCTTTCCAAAGCCCCGATGGAGTGGCTACAAAACGGAATCGGGTGGCTCGGTCTCAAACTTACGGGTCCGTTGCCCGCCGGAGACCTGAAAGACCTGCTTCGTGACGGCGTTTTCGGAGGCGTAGGGGCGGCAATCGTGTTTGTACCGCAGATTGTGCTGATCTTCTTTTTCGTCTCGCTACTCGAAGACACAGGCTACATGGCACGCGCCGCTTTTCTGATGGACAGGCTAATGAGTCGGGTAGGGCTTCACGGAAAAAGTTTTATTCCGCTTCTTTCTGCCTTTGGCTGTGCGATCCCGGCGATCATGGCGACCCGCACGATTGGAGATCGCAAGGCGCGGCTAATTACAATTCTCGTGGCTCCACTGATGTCCTGTTCGGCGCGTTTGCCTGTTTACACGCTGATGATCGGTGCTTTTATCCCGCCGATCTCCGTACTGAAACTGGGACGGTTTACTTTGTTGACTCTTCCCGGCGTCACGATGATTTCGCTTTATTTCCTGGGAATGGTGGCGGCATTTGGGGCGGCTTATGTCTTCCACCGAACTCTGCTGAAGGGCGTTTCCCCGACTTTCCTGATGGAGTTACCGCCGTATCGCCCTCCCGCCTGGAAGTCGGTCTTGTACCAGATGTGGGAACGTGCACTGCAATTCTTGCAACGCGCCGCAACGGTCATTCTCGCCATTTCGGTAGTCTTGTGGTTTTTAAAATCCTACCCGAAAAGCCCCGATCTGCCGCCGGACAAACAAATTGAAATCTCTTTCGCAGGACGAGCGGGACATCTGATGGAACCCGTGATCGCGCCGCTCGGCTTTGATTGGAAAATCGGAGTAGGGATTGTGGCTTCGTTTGCGGCGCGTGAAGTGTTTGTCTCGACAATGGGAATCGTCTACAATGTCGAGGACGATGAAGAGGGCATTCATAAAAATTTGCAGGATCGGATGCGCTCGGACATAAACCCGAAAACGGGGAAACCTGTTTTTACGCCGCTTGTCGCAGTGTGCGTACTGGTATTTTTTGTGCTGGCGATGCAGTGCGGTTCGACGCTGGCGGTGGTCAGGCGTGAGGCAGGAAATTGGGGCTGGGCGATTTTCCAGTTTTGCTATATGACAGGTCTGGCGTGGATTGTGACATTCTTGGTCTACCAGATGGGAAGCCGAATGGGGTGGGGAACGGGATAAAGCGATAGGCGAAATGGGCGTACAGGGAAGAAGAGAGGTCATCAAAAAATGGCACAGCAGTGGATTGCATTGCTCCTGGTGGGTGTGGCGGGCTACTACCTGATTCGGCAGTGGGTGGGAGCGTGGCGTCGCATCTGGCGCGGCGAAGATACGGGGTGTGGAGGTGGGTGCGGGAAGTGTAGTTGCGGCTCGAAACAATCGGCGAGCAAATCCCCGACAAATGCAAAAACCTCACCCGTTTTGCCTGCTCATTTCATCAAGGCAGGGGACATTGGAGATTTCCGCCGTAACGGATAGCCTTTCGTTGTCGCCAAGTTTTATCGGAAGGCAGACCTCGCTGTTTGCCTCTTCTCGTCTTTCGGTTTGGTTTTTCGTGCTTTGTCTTTTTGGTTTGTCTTCGGTTTGTTGCCCCCTTTCTGCGCTCGCTCAAGCCCCCCTGATCGTTGTCATTACCGATAATCTGACCGTCGAAGACCTGATAAACCCGGAAGCGTCTCAACTGCTTGCAATGGCAAGGCAGGGCGCAATCTCAAACGTCAATGCCTCCGACAAAAGAGCAAGAGACTTTTCCGCGCAGGGCTTACCGGGTTTGCCTTTACGTGAGATTTCGCTTGCGAATGACCCTGCCGCACTGCTCGAAGTGGCACACCGAGTCAGCCACACTCCCGCCTCATTGACTTTGCTCCGCTTTCCGATCAGTGTAGCCGACCGTGTTCACTCAATGCGTCGGCTCAACATTCTGCTCTACGCGCTCTATGCCGAGCGTCCCGAAGCGGATTTGATGATTTTCTCCCCGCAACCCGTTCTTAGAGGAAAAACGCTGGGCTTTGTTCTCGCTACGGGAACGAGTTTTCCGCCGGGACTGTTTGTTTCCGCCTCGACACGTACCCCCGGACTGATCACCAATTCCGACCTACGTGCTTTTCTCTACGCTCGCTTCTCTCTTGCCGACCCGCAAAAAATTGGTGGGCATATTCTGCATTTCGCGGAAGAGAAATCAACCGGAGAAGAGCGTGTGGCACAGGTTCGTCAATCCGCCTACGTTGCCGAACTCAACGGACGGGCGTTGCAAAGCGTGATGCCCGTCATTTTCGGTGTGATCGCACTCTTCATTTTCGCGCTGATCGGGTTTCGCCGGAGTTGGCTAAAAATCGGAATTTTGTTCGCGCTCAATGTCCCTGCCGCTCTCCTTTTCGCGCCGCTGTTTCCACCGCCGACTTTGCCTGAGTACGGAGGACGGATCGGGGCTTACCTTGTCGGGCTGAGCGTCATCGCCCTTTTGTGCGAACGAAAGTTGCGAGTGTCTGCCCCTCTTGTTTGCGGCTTTCTGCTGGGGGCGCCGGTCACGCTTGATCTGCTTTGCGGACAACCGCTCTTGAAAGGCTCACTTCTTTCCGGCTATCCTCTTTCGGGGATACGGTTCTATGGAATCGGCAATGAGTATCTGGGCGCGATAGTCGGGTTTTTGCTCCTCTGGTTTCTGCACAACCGAAAGACGGAAAATTCTGATCGCCTCTCCCGTTCCCTTATCTTTTTCGCCCTTCTCCTCGCGGTTCTTTTCGGCTCTCCCACTATCGGAGCAAATGCGGGAAGCGTAATCATCTCGACAGTAGGAATCGGTTCCACTTTATTCGTCTTGCGTGGCAAAACAATCTCTCCCAAACGCTGGCTTGCACTGGCACTGCTAGGGGTTGCGCTTGCGTTTCTGGTGAGTGCAATCGAGGCAAAACTTTTTGCCTCAGAAGCGTCTCACCTCGGCTCAGCAATGCAAACGGCGGGGGGCGGGGGAGGCGTTTTGTCGCTTGTCACTATCGCCGTCCGAAAAGTCGGGATGAACCTGCGTCTCTTTCTAAGCCCCTTTTTCCTTTTTGCTGTAGGCTTGGGATGCGGGGCGGTTTTCCTCACCACACGCCGCTTGAGGGAGGAGATCATTCTTTTCCTCACCGAACACCCCACAGTTCGCACTCGCTTTTCGGTTGTCACTGCAACCGCCACTGCTACGCTTCTCTTCAAGGATTCGGGAGTGGTCTCCGTCGCGTTTTTGCTGATGACGGTTTTACTGGGGTTGTTGTGGGAAATGACTCCGCAGAAAAATAAGCCGTAAGGCTTCGTATTTTCATGGATCAGTTTACTCAGTCGGAGGTTACTCCCTGAAAGCAACCACTTGAAAAGCAAGAAAGATGGAGAATCGGTGCAAGGCGAACGAGAAGAAAAGAGCAACAGGGGACTTTCTAAGGTTTGACTGACACCGATCCACTGGAAATCGTCAGGGTGTTTTTCCTAAACGATAATTCTGTATTCCGCCTTGACACTGCCACGCGAAATGCGTTCCTCCCCTTTGACGTAGACACTGATTTCTGCAAACTGATCAATGTCCAGATCGAAGTTAGCCTCACCATTTGAGCTTGTATACTGAGGGGTTTTCATGCCGGAAGCAAGCGTTTGATAAACGAGAAGAGAAACTCTGACATCGGACTGCGGGCGTCCGTTAGAGTCGATCACACGCACGGTAACATATTTCAACGGCTTTTTCCTTTAGCAATTGCAATGGGCGGTCTCTTCAGAGCGCACGAGTGGTGGTGAGAGATAGTTTCAGGGCTAATTCGTTCCGGTTGGTTTTTATCGACGCTCAAAGGTATATCGTCCTGTAGAAATGCTTACCACCTGTAATTTATTTCTGATGCGCATGGAAAATTCATGCTTGCCCATGTGGTCAAAGTCACCCGTTATCGTAGTGCCCATGACAGAATAGTCACCCTTATCAACCAGTTTCTTTCCTTTCCAGGTACTGACCATGATGACAGTCTTATCAGGACTAAAGGTAATCGTGGTGGGACATTCTCCGCCTGCCCCCTCAGAGAGCCATGCCGCCTTGCAAAACCACACCGTTTTGGGAGTGCACAGTTGTGCAGCGAAGTTCTTCTTAACGGGGGGCACAGAGTTCTTTTTCAGGACGACATAGGCACTCGCACCTACGGTGATCGCCGCCAGCGCAAGCAAGACAATCCCTTTAACACTATTCATTGTTTTTTCTCCATTCGGCGACTTTGTGATTTTCGGACAAACAGGTATCCCGCGTTCCAGCAAAAGTCGTCCACACAATTAAGGGTGACAAGTGGGTCTAATCGTCATAGACTTGTTCCGAAAGAGGTAAGGCTGATTTCGCGCCTCCGCCATGACGCTCGAAACTCTCTTCAGTAATTTTCCATTCGCCGTCTCGTTTTTTGAGGATGAGCGTTTTTATCCCCTCATCCCACCAGGTTGTCGAATCGTATCTCTGAAAGGCGGTTGCTCTTGCAGTGTTGCCTTTGACCTTCCAGGTCAGTGTATAATCGGTTATTTCTATAGATCGCTCTTTTGCCCACTTGCTTCTCATCATTGCTCGGAGTTCGCCGATTTGGTAGGGGGATTTGTGAACCCGTTTAATAAGGGCATCCGGGGCATAACATTTCAAGTAACCTTCCAGGTCTCGTTTCTGCCACGCAGTCGACCAATCTGAATACAAGGACGTTGCTGCCTTCTGTGCGTTGAGGTTTGCTTCCTCCGAGTTATGGTTTGAGGCGGGTTCAGGACCCTCGTCCTCCGATGCATTAGAGGAGGAAGTTGTGGGCGCGGAGGGCGCAGGAGGCTCGACTGAGGGCGAAGAGGTTACTCTCTGCTTCATCTCCGTCAGTTCTCGTAAGACTTTCTCCGAGGTGGCTTTTGTCTCCTCGATTTGTGTTTGCAGGGCGGCTCTCTGTATCGACTGTTGCCTTTCTGTCTCAGCACGGTTCTCTCTGATTCGTCCTCCCCAAATGATGAGTAGAATGGAAAGGATCGTTCCCCCCGCCCCAATTCCCACTTTGAGGAGGTTCTTTTTATCAGAGAGAGTGGCAGGCAGGGAAGCAGGAGTAGGGAGGACTCTTTCCGGCGTTGCAAAAGGTGATTTCTCCGTTACTTCCATTACCGTGGAGGGCACGATTGCCTGTGGCAAAGCCGAAAAGGATAAATCCTCTGAAATTTCAGGTGGGGACAGGGGGGAAGCAAACTCCTCACTAACGACGGAAAGCAGTGTTCGAACCTGCTCCAACGGATTAGCCGCTTCCAGTGGCAAAAGGCGAAACCCATCCTGCGAACAACTGATCTCGGAGCCGGGGTATTGGCGAACACAGTGAGGACAGAGTTTTATAGTGTGCCTCTTTCTGCTCTTTCAGAAAAGCGAGGACGTAGTGAAACAACGATCAAAACGATTGCACCGAGGAGGGTCATCCAGATACCACTTCCAATCACGGTGAACAATGCGGAAAGTTCTCTTACATAACTTGGCATCTCATTGGCAATCATCATCCAGACGGATACTAACAGAAGGATAGGAGCCAGCCCCGTAACAATTTGCAAAGCGCGTTGCTCCCTGCCGAGAAATTGACAGATGAGCGAGGCAATGGCTAACAAAGGCAGGAGATATAAGAGTGCGCCGGGGGGCGTATGATCGCCATGCGTAAAAAATCCCAATTGTCGAGTAAAGTCTGAAGCCATTTGCATTATCTGTGCGATTTGATAGCCTGAACCACTGACTTGCATCCCTAGAAATTCAAGTTTGATCCAGGGCTGGAAAAAGCCCACCAAAATCAGAAAGGCACCTCCCATAGCAATCACAGAACTGCGATCCATAAATTGAGTGCGGTTAGCGAGCGGAAAATTAAATGAGGAAGGAGAAGTCGAGGCAGAGGTGACTTTCTGAGTGAATAGATTACGGACAGGAATCGGGGCTTCCCGTCCGCTCCACGTACAGAGAGTGTTGGAGGTAATGGCACCGGAATTCCACATGGTACGAAGTTGTGAGATGAGGTAAGGACCTCTCGCGATGCCCTCCAGAATGAGGTAACACTCCGCTTCGGGGGACGGCAGGGAGACGCAAGACGAAGCGGCGGCGGATCCATCGCTCACTCCAAGCAAGATTTTCCATTCGTTGGACATCAGGTTGTCCCTTCGGGAACACTTTGTTTCAAGGCAAGAACCGTAAAAAAGCAGGTAACAGCCCCATACATCGCAATCAGAGAAGCCCCCTGTAAATTAGACCTCCTGCATAAGT
>JACMPS010000498.1 GCA_014377395.1 Chthonomonadaceae bacterium | reverse complement strand
GAGTAGCGTCACACAGATACCGGACGCCGTAATCGAGATTATTAGTGGTCAGTTTGCGTGAATTTTAGTGAACGGCAATGAGGGAAAGTTGCTCATTGGCGTTCACTAAAACACGGGTTCGGAAATCCTAATCTTTAGACAAACTAACTATTAAGTAATCGTGCAAAAGTAATGTGGTGTTTTTTGACGCCGCACAAAATCAAATCCGCTTCAAAAATACCTGAATACTTTTGCATGATTACTTAGTAGCCGCAATCTAGATGCTCTTCTCCAAAGTGGATATGCTCGGTGGCTCCGGGATTCAGCAGTACGGCACCGCCGGGCAATTCTCTACGGTTGGGCTTGTGAAGATGCCCCACACAAATGGCGTCGGCTTGAATCCGGTCGAGATTGGCGAGCGTCAGGGTAGGTTCGCCGGGATAGTCGCCCCAACTTTCCACGCCGTAGTGAAGCAAAACAAGATCAATATCGCCGCCCCTTTCTGACGAATGGGTAAGATTTTGGAGGGGGCAGCCCTCCGAGGAAAGACCGAAATTGCTACTCAGTCCGCGAATCCCGATCCGCACCCCTCCGACACAAAGTGAATGGGGTCTCCCTACACAAAGGCACGGTACAACTCAGGCAGTTCCTCAGAATTCGACACGGCTTTGTCTTTCTACCTCACCTTGACATCAGGGATCGTAGGGGCGCATCAATCAGGTTTTTCGCCTTACGCTCAGAGGAGATAGTCCATCAATCCAGTTTCTCCCCCTTACGGAAGGGGAGGTTAGGAGGGGGTTGACGCTCCCCGATCTTGCTTGCGCTTTTCATGGCAACCACATTCGGCGGAATCAGTTCGCCGAGGGCGGCTTCGCCATTCCGAGTTCATCCAATCGTGGACAGAACTGTGGCGTGATCACCCCCTGTTTCCGGCAGGAAGGAATTTTTTAATATCTTCTCAGAATTCACCGGGCGAGGAGTAAATTCCTTTGTTAATTTTCAACTGTGCTTATTTTGTTTGCTCTATAGCGAGGGTAGCGAGTGTCGAAGAGGTAGAGTTCCAAATAAACCTGAGTTGTCAAATCGGGGAAAATCTAAGCCGTTACGCGACTTTTGCCGGGTCCAAAGCGATCATAAAGAACCGCGAGAATCACGACAACACCGATGACGAGACGTTGATAGTCGGGACCGAGATTATGAAGGGTGCAGGCGTTACGTAGCGTGTAAATCAGTACCGCCCCAATAATCGTACCGGGAATTCCGCCCTGCCCTCCAAAAAGAGAGGTTCCCCCGACCACGGTTGCGGCAATCGCGTCCAATTCATAGCCGACCCCTGCGTCTTTGGAGGCGACCGAAGCGCGAGAAACGTTGATTATGGCGGCGGCGCCCGCCAGCAATCCCGACAGCGCGTAAACACTTACCAGCGTCCAATTCATCTTCACACCGGAAAGCCGTGCCGCCTCTCGATTGCCGCCCAGAGCATAAAGGGTACGCCCCCACCTTGTGCGTGAAAGCGCAATATGAACTGCAATCGCCGCGAACGCCAGCAAAATTACGGCGTAGGGGATGCCGTCCGTTGCGGCTGTGCCGAACAACTCCTTGAAGCCGAAAACGCTAAATCCTTCCGGCAATCCACTCACATTGACTGAGTGCGAAGCGATCCCCGCCGCCCCATGAATAATGCCCATCATACCAAGCGTCACAATGAATGTCGGAATTTTGCCGTAAGCCGCAATCGCACCCGTCAGCGTTCCCACACCGAGACCCGCACCGAGCGCAATCAGCACCCCCATTCCCACTCCCATGTTGCCCGAAGTCATTGAGAGCGCGGAAATCACTCCTGCAAATGCCATTGTCGAGCCAACGGACAGATCAATGTTGCCGGAGATAATCACAGCGGTTTGTCCACAGGCGAGAATGGCGACAACCGTGGCTTGAATGGCAATTTGTTTGAGGTTGTCCCGTGTCGCGAAGTTCGGCAGGGTCAACGCCAGAAAAAGCATCAACGTCAAAAGGAAGGAAAGGGGAGCCAGCAACCCGGACAGGTTGCGGACAAAGGGAAAAGAGGGTTTGGTTTCTGAAAGTGGAGTCATGGCTTCTCGGAGGATAGTGTGATGTGGGTATCATTCGACATTGAAGAGGCATCAACCTCTTTTTCTCGCAAAATCGTCTTTGCTTCACTTCCGCTTCGCAGAAAATCACGCCCTGAGGAAAACTTTTCGTCCTTTCGTTCCAACTTCGAGCAGGTTTTTCCTGCCCTGTTCAAGAAAGTTGATCTTGCCGGAATTAGAATTATAAAAAAGTCAGGGGAATAAAAACGATGCCGATTGAAATTACCGAAGCGATGAAACGCGATTATAACGAAAAGGGGTTTTTCATTCTGGAAAACGTCTTTACGCCCTCCGAAATGGATACCGTTGCAAAACGCATTGAAGATTTTGCGGAATTGCACAATCAACGTCTTGTCGAGAAGGGAACCGAAGGAATTTCTCGCGCCAACGAAATCGCCTTTACCGATCACCTTGCGGAAAAAGACGAGGAGATCAAAGCGTTTGTGACACGCCCTGAATTCGTGCAAATTTCGACGGCGATCCTCGGCGAAAACGTAGACCTTTACTGGAATCAATCCGTCTTCAAGGGGCCTGAAGGTGCAAAACAATTTCCCTGGCATCAGGATGACGGCTACACGCCTGTAACGCCTTCGCCTTATCTCACGCTATGGCTTGCCCTCAATGACGCGACCACGCAAAACGGGTGCATTTCCGTGCTTCCCGGCTCTCACAAAGAGGGGTTGGTAACACACTGGCGAAGTGAAGAGGGGCTTGTCTGTCATGCGTTGGATGACCCCGATCAGGGCGTTCAGGTTCCAATCAAAGCGGGTTCGCTGATTGCGTTTCAGTCGCTAACGATGCATAAAAGCGGTATTAACGTTTCGCAGGGCTACCGCAAAGCCTACGTGATTCAATACTCGAAGTCAGGGCTTCGCCATAAGGTGAGCGGAGAACTCATTACGAAGACTCCGATAATCGTCTCAAGAAGCAGCACGGCACTCAAACCGGGACTAAAATTGAATTAGCGTAATCATTCGTTCGATCCGTCATCTCACGCAAAGGCGCAAAGAGAAAGGGAAAGAGACAATGGGCATTCGCCTTGCCTCCCCTCTCCCGGATTTTGGGGGAGGGCTGAGTGGACAGGATAGGGGTGGGGGCAAATCTAACACCTCAACACTTAGTGCTCAACACTCGATACCTTCCTCCTGTCTCCAAAGAAGGGGTGGTGCGTAGGGTAAGTGATTGCAGGCGAGAAGTAGGGTCACTCGCTCTCACCAAAGAGGGACTGTAAGCGTTCGGCGGCGTGTTGCTCGATAGAGAAAAAAGACATCTCGAAGGCAAGCGTCCACAGTG
>JACMPS010000043.1 GCA_014377395.1 Chthonomonadaceae bacterium | reverse complement strand
TTGCCACGACCACAAGTTTGACCCGATTCCTACTGCCGATTATTACTCGCTGTTCGGAGTGTTTGCTTCTTCGGTAGAAACATCCCCTGCGATTTCGCCAAAGCCGATTCGTGACCCTTATGAAGCACATCAGGCTCTGACCGACAAGCACGAGACTGAGCGCAAAAATTTACTCCACGCGCAAATCAATCGCCTTCGCGAAATGGGCAAAAAAGACGCGAATTCACTCAGCGAAGAGGTCAAAAAGATCCTGCAAAGTTTTCGTGACAATGAACTGCCGGATGCCGCAAAACTCGCCAAATTGATGCCCGCCTTTGAGCCGGAACCCGCAAAGCATTACAAGTGGCTCGTTAGCGAAATCGAAACTCTGAAAAAAACGGAACCGCAGAAGCCGGAGTTTGCGACTGCTCTCAAAGACGGAAAAGACCTCTATAATCCCCGCATTTTCAAGCGCGGCAACGACGGAAATCAGGGCGATGCGGTTCCCCGTCGCTTTCTTGCAATCCTCTCCAATGGAGAGCGAAAGCCCTTTGTCAAAGGGGGCGGACGGCTTGAGCTCGCTGAGGCGATTGTCTCTCCACAAAATCCGCTCACGCCACGAGTCATGGTGAATCGTGTCTGGCTGTATCATTTCGGGGCGGGACTGGTACGCACTCCCGGCGACTTCGGGACACGCGGTGAAGCCCCCACGCACCCGGAGTTGCTGGATTATCTCGCCTCCCGGTTTATGGAAGAGGGCTGGTCAATCAAGAAGTTGCATCGCTTGATGATGCTTTCGCAAACCTACGCGCAAAGCAGTGTCGAAAATCGAGTCGCGGCGGCAAAAGACCCGGAAAACCGTTTGCTCTATCGCCAGAACCGTCAGCGTCTTGATCTCGAAGCCCTGCGCGATTCGGCATTATGGGCATCAGGCAAACTCGATCTGACGATGGGCGGGCCCTCCGTTCCGATTGTGGACGCGAAGTATACACCGCGCCGCACCGTTTACGGCTTTATCGAAAGACAGAACCTGCCCGGTCTTTTCCGCACCTTTGATTTTGCAAGCCCCGATGCGTCGAGTGCTCAGCGATTCCGCACTTCGGTTCCACAACAGGCACTCTTTATGATGAACAGCCCGTTTTTGTTGGATCAAGCAAAGGGTCTGGCGTCGCGTCCTCAATTGGCGAAAATTCCCGAAGGAGACCCCGCGACACGAATCAAAACCGCCTATCAACTTCTGTTTCAACGCGCCCCTGACGCCGACGAAATTGCTCTTGGTAAAGCGTTCTTGACGCGCCCCGCTTTGTCCACAGCGACGGAAAAACCGGCGTGGAGTTACGGCTACGGCGGCGTAGATGAGAAAACCGGGCGGGTTTCCTCCTTCACGCCTTACGCGAAATTTAAGGACAATCGCTGGCAGGTCAGCGATCAATTCCCCGACCCAAAACTGAACTATTTGCTCCTGACTCCCGAAGGTGGACATCCGGGAAGCGATGCGCTTCACGCGACGATTAGACGGTGGACCTCCTCGAAAAATCTGCACCTCAACCTGACAGGACTGGTCAAACACCCCGCCGAGCAGGGGGACGGAGTACGGGTGCGGGTTGTCTCAAGTCGGTGGGGGATTCTCGTGAACACAACGGCATTTCACGGCGAAGCAAAAACTGATCTTGCCGACATTGACGTAAGGGCAGGGGACACCCTCGACTTTGTGACGGACTGCCGCAAGGACAACAGTTTCGATAGTTTCGCGTGGACAGTCTCGCTGAAAGGCTACTCATCAGGACTGAAGACTGTCGGCAACGAATCCACTCTCGTCTGGTCTTCGCAAGCGGATTTTGGAGGGGTTGTGCCGCCTGCGAGCGTTATGTCTTCGTGGGAACGCTACACACAGGCACTGCTGATGACAAACGAGTTCTGCTTTGTGGATTAAGCAAAATTTTCATTCAGTAGCGTCTCCATAAATAATGTTAATGACCGGGGAGAGGGGCGCATGAACGCAGACGAACTCACGGAAATTCTCAAAAAAAGTGGGGTGCTGAAAACCGGGAAAGTGGTTCAAGTTCTCAATCGGAGTGAACAGAGCAATACCGCTCGACTTTCCCGGCTTATCGTTACCTACTCCAAAAAGGCGAAGGGAGAGTTGCCCGAAGCCCTCATCCTCAAAACTTATTCCGGCAATGACCACGGAACTTCGGAATTGGAACTTTACACCCGGATCGCCTCTGCAATCTCGGAGGCTCCCGTACCACGCTGTTTTCTTGCGGAAGAAGTTCCTGGTGGCGGTTATCGCCTTTTGCTCGAAGATTTCTCGGAGACTCACAAACCGCTTTGGGAACATCGTTACACGGAAAAAGACGCGCATCGGATTGCGGAGGCATTCGCCCGGTTTCATGCGGCTTGGTGGGATTCCCCTCTTCTCTCCGAAGTAGGAAATCTGCCGACAAAAGCGGTAATCAATCACTATGCCGAGACCGTCACTCCCGGCATTGTCCCGATGTGTGAGGCTTACGGGCGTGAAACCCTGTCGTCTCTACAACTGCTTGATCTCGCTAAGACTCACTTTTCACAAATGAAAACACGCGCAAAGAGGGGCAACCTCACCGTGATTCATGGCGACCCCAATCCCGGCAATCTTCTCTCCCCCCGAAACGAGACTTCGGGCGGACGTATTTTTCTCATCGACCGCCAACCTTTCGATTGGAATTTGACAGTTTGGACAGGTGCCTCCGATCTCACCTACACGATGATTCACTGGTGGGAAGTCGAAGATCGGCGAGAACTGGAAACCATTCTCCTCGATCACTATCACGCGGAATTATTGCGGCATGGCGTTTCTCCCCTCTACACCCGTCAGGACTTGCAGGAGGACTATCGCCTGAGCATTCTGCAAAGCCTTTACGTGGCGGTGCACTGGTGCATTGACCCCAACGAACGCGAGAAAATGGCGTGGCTCTGGAACTCGCAACTCACGAAAACACTGGTGGCATTGCGGGACTGGAACTTAATTTGATGACTTTTTTTGTGGAGAAGAGAGGTAAGAGTAAGAGTGAAAATCTTGACAAACGGCTTAACGTAGTCTATAATAAGACAGACCGTACTGAATCAAGAGCAAACTGTAATCCGAAGCGGAAACAAGGCGCGATTGAAGCAGATATGGCGATTTTAGCTCAGTCGGTTAGAGCGCCTGTTTGTGGAGCAGGAGGTCACGGGTTCGAATCCCGCAAGTCGCCCTTAGTGCAAAGGATTGATGTTCACTGATCGCCAATAAATAGTGAGTTGCTTTTTTCAACCCCCTGACGGGGGTTGTTTTGCTTTCTCCTGCTCATTCATCTTCAGTGAAGTCAAGGGGCAACAAACCATACTTGGCTTCTTCCTCTGCAAACATTTGCTCTAGCCAGTCAAACTGTTCCTCAGTCGTGTTTGCAAATGCTCTGTCCCAACTGCGGTTCGCCTTTTCAGCCGATTCGAGAATTGCCGTATCGTGAGTGCTTTTCGTTTCTTTCATATTTATTGTCTTCTCCAAATCCGAAATAGGAGTAGAAAGGTTATGTGACAATCGCATTACTGCTTCACAATCCACCGGAAATCGAGTATCAAATCAGGCTCTCTATTTGATACTGTCAAATTTTATCTCTTTGGATTGAACCGTATTCGGATCATAAAGTTCGATTACGCCTGATTTTTCGACGATGCTCATTGAGATCATACTCAAAAGCTCCGGCGTAGAGTTCACGTCTACAAAACCACCTTCACTTGTACAACCCAATTGTAATGCCGGATACCCCTCAGAGTCGAAAATGTGCAGGTAGGCTCCCTCGCTTGTTTGTCCTATCTGGAGACACAGTTGCCCTGTTTCGTTCACAAAATCAACCGGAACCGATAAAACGTGTTTCTCTTTTAGGCGCGCGTCTAATTTTTGCTCGATTCGCTGAACGTGCTCCAAGAGTTCCTTAAGCAGTGCTTCACCTTCCATAATGAGACCTCTTGCCCTGTCAACCCTCACAGGTTTTTCTTTCGGAAGTCTAGTTAAGCAATCCAACTTCCAATCGCCTTACTATACACAAAATATTGGTAGAATCCTGCTGAAACAGAAATTCAAGTATCGAAATCGGTACAAGTGACAAGCGGTTTGAGCGAACTCATTCTGCCACACTCTGATCTAATATGAGTCTGAGCAACGATGAAATTCAGGGCAGGTGGCTCATCCACCAATCGTAGAGGGAATGTTTCGGTGGTTTTCCGCGTGGCTTGTATTTCGCGCAAATGTGAATGCGATTGATCGCATCGGTGAGTGTTTCCTCCTCGACGTTCCCCTCCTCTAACCAGTACTTAATCCATTCGGGAGTTTCCACAGTGATAAGAGGCGGTCGCTGAGCATGAGCCACACGAATCCCCTTTCTATCATCCAGAACGACTGACCAGTTGCGCGATACAGCCACCGCACAACAAGAGGCTTCCCCATCATCTATCTGCTGTGCCAGTTGAACAAAAATTTTGCTTTCTCCCTCAGTGAACGTTACCTCCTGAAGTAACCCTTTTTGTAAGAGTGTTTCCACACGTACATCTACAGAGACAAGATTTCCACCGATATCCTCTTCAGGAAGCGAACGGAGATAAAGCATTTCTGCTTCTCTTACCTGTTTTGTTACATAGGAGGGGCAACCGAGCGCGTTGAGTATTTCCTGTTCCCTCTGCGTCGCAAGTAAGTTGAGAAGTGCGCTTGCGTCCCAGACGAGACCCGTTGCCCCATTCATGGGTTGACCTCCGAGGACAACCCGGAGAGCGATGTGTCCAGGTCAAGACTGAGTTGATAGACGACGCCGGAAGCACTGATTTCCGTTGTTTCCGTAAAACGCTCGACGACCTCCCGCGCTTCCACGCGGCTACAAAAGAGAAAACCCGCCAACTCAGTTTCGGTGATTTGTGCCTCCTCAAATGCCTGTACCGCCAGCCGGGTATATCGTTCAGGTAAGTGCCTTCTCGTTGCTTCCGGCGTCTTAATTTTGAGATGAGATTGCAAGGAAGACGGTTTAAGACCGTC
>JACMPS010000497.1 GCA_014377395.1 Chthonomonadaceae bacterium | reverse complement strand
GCGCTTGATCGGGCTGATGTCGGGAACCTCGGTAGACGGGATTGACGCCGCTCTGGTGACGGTAGAGGGTGGGTATGACCTAGAACCTTTCAGATGGCGGCTGGAAATGTCCCTCCATAGAGCATGGACGCCGGAACTTCGTGCTGAAATTTTCGCAATCTGTTGTGCCGATGCACCCTTGCAGAGAGTGACAGCATTGAACTTTCGGTTGGGAGAAGTATTTGGTGAGGTTGCCAATCATCTTATGCAGAAGACAGGTATGACTTGCAAAGACATTGCCGCAATTTGTTCGCATGGGCAGACGATCTGGCATCAGGCGGAACCTTTCGCGCTGAACGACGGTTCAAGTATCTGTGCCACGCTCCAGATTGGGGAGGGGGCAATGATCGCGGAGAAGACGGGTTGCAGAGTTGTGTGCGATTTTCGGACGGCGGATATGGCGGCGGGAGGGCAGGGCGCACACCTTGTGCCGTTTGTGGATCGGATTTTGTTCTCTTCGACTCAGGAAGACCGAGCCGTGCAAAATATCGGCGGAATCGCCAATGTCACCTTTCTTCCGAAAGACGGTGACACCCGTAAAACGATTGCTTTTGACACGGGCCCCGGCAATATGGTGATTGACGCGCTTATCTCGCGGGCAACAGGAGGGAAGGAAACGTTTGATCGAGACGGCGAACGGGCTTCACGAGGAACCGTTCATCAAATGTTCCTGAACGATTTACTCGCTCATCCATTTTTTGCACTGTTGCCCCCGAAAAGCACCGGGCGTGAGGAATTCGGTCTCCATTTCGTAGAGGAATTTAGGCGGAAGGCGGTAGCGTTTGGCTTATCGGTGGAAGACAGCCTTGCAACAGCGACGGCTCTCACTGCGGAAAGCATTGTAAGGGCATACCGTCGGTTTTTACCCGCGATGCCGAAAACCGTGATTGTCGGTGGGGGCGGGGTCAACAATCAAACGCTTATGGCGATGCTGAAGGCGGAACTACCGAAAAGCCAGGTGAAAACTCACGCCAATTTCGGGATAGGTAATCAGTCGAAAGAAGCAGTTGCTTTTGCCATTCTCGGCTATCGCACTCTGCTCGGATTGCCCTCCAACCTTCCTTCCGCAACCGGAGCGCGACATCCGGCAATTTTAGGGAAAATGTGTTTTCCGCCTTTTCCAGAGTTATCGAGATAAAAATTATGGACACGATTCATTTAAGCGGATTGGAGTTTTACGGCTTTCACGGGGCTTCCGATGAAGAGCAAAAGATAGGGCATCGCTACTCGATTGACGCCTCCTTGCACGTGGACACCCTCGCGGCAGGACAAACCGATAATCTTGCACTCACAGTGAATTACGCGGAAGTGGCGACCTGCCTGCTTGAAATCGGCACGAAAACTCAGTTTCGATTGATTGAAGCCCTGATCGAAGTGTGTGCGAAAGAGGTTTTTGCCCGGTTCCCGCTTGTGCAATCCCTCGAACTAACAATCTCAAAGCGATTGCCGCCCACGCCCTTTATCGTCGAGAGCGTCGGCGTGACAATTCATCGGGAGCGCGTCGCAAGGGACACTTTTTCGCCTCCGCTGGCGTAATAGAAGATAATCGTTCAGTCTTTTTCGAGTTTCAACTCAGGACTGAGCGGCGAACATCACCCCAAAAAATCGAAGTCGCCGACAACATCCCCGTCCCTTTTTGTGTGGACTGCGGCACTTCAAACGAGGAAAAACCAATGTTTCAACGTCCCCTCTCCGCCGAATATACCGGGCTAACCCCGGAGGAGACCGTCACCCGCATCGCCGCCGCAAAAGCCACGCTAGGCTCTGATTTAGCCATTCTCGGTCATCATTATCAGCGTGACGAGATTATCCGATGGGCGGATTATCGGGGCGACAGCCTCAAGCTTTCCCAGATTGCCGGACTTCACCCCGAAGCAAAATACATCGTGTTTTGCGGTGTTCACTTTATGGCGGAGTCCGCCGACATTCTCACCAACGACGACCAAATTGTGATTCTGCCGAACATGAGCGCAGGTTGCTCGATGGCGGACATGGCAAGCATCGGGCAGGTGGAAGCGGCGTGGGAAGCCTTCGGCGAAGTGACCGATACAAGCCGGATTATCCCGATTACTTACGTCAACTCGACCGCTGCAATCAAAGACTTTGTGGGGCGCAACGGCGGAGCCTGCTGTACCTCCTCCAATGCCCGCAAAGTGGTGGAGTGGGCACTGGCTAAAGGCGATAAAATCTTCTTTTTGCCGGATCAGCATTTAGGGCGGAACACTGCCGTCGGTCTTGGATTAGACCCGGAAGCCGATATGTTGCTCTGGAATCAGAACGCGCCGGACGGACACGGAGGCACTACCCCTGAGAAAATCAGAGCGAGTAAAGTGTTGCTCTGGACAGGACACTGCTCCACACACGCCCGCTTCAAGGTCGAACAAATCGAGAAGGCGCGTGAGGATTTCCCCGGCGTTCAGGTGATTGTCCACCCGGAATGTTCGCTCGATGTCGTCAAAGCCGCCGATCTAAATGGTTCCACCGAATACATTCTGAAGGTAATTTCGGAAGCCCCGGCGGGAACGATCTGGGGCGTGGGAACCGAGATCAATCTTGTTTCACGTCTCGCGCAGGAACACCCGGACAAAACGATTTTCTGTCTTGATCCCGTGGTTTGTCCCTGCTCGACAATGTACCGGATTCACCCACATTATTTGTTGTGGGTCTTAGAAAATCTCGTGAATGGCGTTGTCGTTAATCAGGTGAAGGTGAAGCCTGAAATCGCCGCAAACGCCCGGATCGCGCTTCAGCGAATGTTGGAGATCGTGTAGCGTCCCTCGGAATGCTTCCACCACAGGTGCTTAACCCAAAGATAAATTGGACCTCTGACAAACCCCAATCCTCCCCTTGCATAAGGGGAGGGAGCGAAAGAAAGGAAGATATTTCGTGACAGTCACTCTGAATTTGCCGGATGAATTAGTGTCCCGCCTTGCCCTACTTCCCGAAGCGGCGCGTGATCGTTTTGCCGCCGATGCTCTTGAGGACGCCTTCGACCTTTACAGGCAGGAAGACACGGATTGCGTCACGATTGTTGAAAAAGAAATCGCAGAGATGGACGCGGGACAGGGACTGGTTTCGTTTGATGAGGTTTGCCGCCGGTGGAATGCGGATCGTCTTTCGCAAGGCGCACCAGACGCAACATGAACGAGCAGGACTCAGGCCACGTTGAAATCTATGCACTACGTCTAAAAGAACACGCTGTGCGTGACATAGAAAGTGCCTATGTCCGGTTTGCCGATTTGGTTTCTGCCGAAGTCGCAGACAAATGGCGGGATGGAATACAGGAAACAATCGCAGGATTAGCCTACAATCCACGCCGCTACCCACGAGCCCCTGAAAACTTCCAGCGTGAGGTACGTCAGATTGTTTACCGTCGTGCAGGGAGTAAAGTCGCTTACAGGATTCTGTTTATTGTTACCGGGGAATCAGAGGATTCGTCCGACGCTCCTACCGTGACTATTTTGCACGTAAGACACGCTTCTTCTCGCCCTGTGACGCGAACGCAAGCGCGTCAAATCGAAACAGAAGAGTAGAGAAAAATTGATGCAGAGGTTAATTTGAGTCAGTCGGTCATTATCGTTGGGGGGGGAGTGGCGGGAATTGCGGCGGGTGTCGCTCTTTCTGAGGAGGGCCTGCACGTTACCCTGATTGAGAAGCGTCCGCTCTTAGGGGGCAGAGCGTCGTCTTTTACCGATCCCACGACAGGCGAACGGCTCGATGAATGTCAGCATGGGACGATGCGCTGTTGCACGAATCTTGCCGATTTGCTGGAGCGGCTCGGTGTCCACGACAAAATCAAGTATCACGATAGGCTTTTCTTTCTGGACAAAGAGGGAAGACAATCCGTTATCGAAGGGTGCGGACTTCCTGCACCGGGACACACCGCCCTTTCGTTTCTGGCGTTTAAGTCGCTCGGTGTCAAGGACAAAGTCGGCATTGGTCGCGCTATGATCGCCATGTTACGCGCAGGGGAAAAGCCGGAGCATGAAGAGATCGCAGTCAGCGATTGGTTTGTAAAGATGGGGCAGACGGGAAACGCCGTCGCACGGTTCTGGCGTCCCATTCTCGTCAGTGCCTGTAACGAAAATCTGGATCGTATTTCCTGTCGCCACGCCTTTAAGATTTTCTGTGACGGCTTTCTCTCCAGCCCAACCGCTTTCCATTTCGGGATTCCGTCCCTGCCGCTCGGTAGTCTTTACCACGAGCCTTCGGTGAAGTGGATTGAGGCACGAGGAGGAACGGTCAGAACAAAAACCGTCGTGGAGCGCATCGAAATTGAGGACGGACGTGCAACCGGGGTCACGCTGGCAAACGGCGAAAACCTGAAAGCGGACGCCGTAATTTCCGCTTTGCAATTCGATTTGCTCTTAAAGGTGTTGCCGCCGGAAGTTGCCGCTATCCCGCTTTTCGCACGTCTCAGCGAAATTGAACTCTCGCCGATCATGGGCGTTCACCTCTGGTTTAAGGAGCGCATTGACGCCCCAGAAGCCCTTGCGATTCTTGACAGGCGCATCGAATGGATTTTCAACAAAGACAAAAGTTGGAACCGCCCGCCCTCCGCAGGAACCTATCTCAGCCTTGTGATCAGTGCTTCCTACCCTTATACGGGCATGAGCAAAGAAGAAATTCTCGCGTTTGTGTTGGAGGAAGTTTCCGCCTGTTTGCCTCAGTTTGCAGGGGCAACTCTCTTGAAATCGCAGGTGATTCGTTGGCCCAAAGCCACCATTTCACCAAAACCGGGAGTGGATGCCCTGCGCCCGAAATCGAAAACCCTGATTCAGAACTTTTACCTTGCGGGGGAGTGGACGGACACCGATTGGCCCTCAACAATGGAGGGGGCGTGTCGCAGTGGCTATCTCGCCGCCGAAGCCGTTTTGCAAGACACTGGCATCTCGAAATCGTTGCTCGCTCCTGACCTTCCCGCAACCGGATTCGCACGTTTCCTCCGCAAAAAATAATTTTCTTCTCTCCGATTCAGGATGAAACCGGTAGAACTTTTCCCCCGTAGTGTAGATTGTGCGGTGAAGAGGAGAAACAAAGATGCTGGGGAAATTAGCGTTATTCGCCGGTAAACGGCTTGTACATAAAACGGTTGCAAAAGAAACTCAAAATCGGGGGCATGACCTGAAACTAGGTTTCGCTCTCTTCCGTGATAAGCGTGTTCCTGTATCGTCGAAGTTAGTTGCGATTGCGCTGGGAATCGCTGGAATCGTCGCTTTGGATGTTCTGGAAATTCCGGCGGAAGCACTCGTTGCGCTGGCACTGCCGATCATCGGTATTCCACTCGACATAGCTGTGGGTGGCATTGAAAACGTCGTGGGACCGTTTCTGCTCAGTGCGTTTGCGTTGACGTTCGTTGCACCGAAAGAGATTGTGGACCAAGTTCGCAGGGAACGTATCGGGGGCGAAGGTCTTATTATTGACGTGCCGCAGGAAAATGTTGCACCGAGGCGTGGGGCTTTCGTATCCTGATCTCGACAAACGACTGATATGTGAAAAAAAAGGGGAGAAGAATGAAAATTCTTCTCCCCTTTTGCGTGATCGCCGGGATTTCCTTATCTTGATAGTCGGGAGAGTTTCTATCCACAGATTAAAGAAAAAGTGTCACAGTCAAGGATTAAGTGTTGAGAGGAAAATCTGCTCTTTTCTTTCTCTTGATTTCCTTCTTCGCTTTGCGTGAGGTCTCTCCTCTTTGCATTTCTCTGTGCCTCCGTGTTCTCTAGCGTAGCAGGTGGTTATTTTTTCCCTGCATCGGGTAATCTAAAATAAAAAGTGGAGGGATTCATGACGCTCAAGGTATGTGTGCTGGGAACCGGAAACTGGGGCAAAGTCCATATCGAAGCCTACTGGCGCAACCCCGACACGCAACTCGTCGGCATTTGCGGGCAATCAAACCGCGAACGAGTTGATCGCATGGCGAAGCAGTACGGAGCAAACGGCTACCTCGATTTCGCCGAGATGTTGGAGCGAGAGAAGCCTGACCTCGTTTCCGTCATCACTCCCGACGATCAACACTTCGTGCCGTACAAGCAGGCGTTGGATGCGGGCGTCCACTGCTTTTTCGAGAAGCCATTGACGATGAATGTGCCGGAAGCAAAAGAGTTAGTTGCACTTGCACGGCGGCAGGGCGTTCACTGCGGCGTCAATTTCAATCATCGGTACGCGACTCCCTTTCTCCTTGTGAAGCAACATCTGGATGCGGGAAAACTCGGTCAACCGATCCTGTTCCACTGGCGGTTCACGGGCGGGCATTACCCGGAACGTCAGCAGACACCTATGGCGCACCTGCTTTATATGCAGTCGCACGGGTTTAATATGCTCCAAACTTTGGGCGGTGAAATCGTCTCGATCAAGGGACACGCCGCCGACCCACGCAGCACAGGACAGCTGACCTCCGTGACGCTCAGCCTTAAATTTGCGTCGGGAGCGGTGGGCAGTTTTGTGGCGGGGGTAGACGGCGACTACAAAGACCCGGACATTTATGGCTTCGAGATGACCGGGACCAAAGGGCGCGTGAAAGTGGATGACGCCATTCGTCGTTTCGAGTTTGCGCCTCGCCCGGAAATCGCACAGGCGCATCAAGAGCAAAAAGGGGCGGAGTCGCTGGCACTGGTCTGGAACTCTCATTTTTTCGATGATGAAAGCCGTGATTTCGGCAAAACAACGGATCGCCACATTGCCCATTTTGTGAAAACACTTCTGGTGGGAGAGCCTGAACCCATTCCGATTGAGGAAGGCTTAGCCGCATTAGAGGCGGGGCAAAAAGCTATTGATGCCGTGCTGGAAGTGTGACATTTGCGGTTCAAGGAAAATCTCGCGTATCCTGATCGCCCTGAAGACAACTCCTCGTCGAGTTGTCTTTTTGTTTCAGGAAAGTTTTCTAAAATCCCTATCCCTTTCGGTTCGGCAGGTCTCTCTTTAGACAGGAGGGTGAAAGCGGATGACTTCTGGCGAAGACGAAAATCGAATCAGCGATAGTGACCTGGTTTTCGCTTCGTTGGCGGGGCGTTCGCTTGCCTATGACGAACTCGTGCGGCGTTATCGGGGCGGGGTGATTCTGGTGGCACGGCAAATCATCGGCTCTCGCGAACTTGCGGAAGATGTTGCTCAGGAGGCATTTCTGGCGGCATTGCGTGGGCTGAGGCAACTGCAAGACCCGGACCGCTTTGCACCCTGGCTTTACACGATCACGCGCAATCTCGCTCGTCGTGCAGGGCGGAAGCAAAGTCGTCTCTGCACAATGGACGGGGAGGAACTCGATCTGCTCGTTTCGGTCTACTCTCCCGAACTTGTTGTCAATCCTCTGGAGAGACTGCTCGACGCCGAAAGAGACCGGGCGATCCGATGCTTTCTCGATGATCTGCCACCCTCCCTGCAACTTGTTTTGCAACTGTACTACTACGAGGGGTGGACAGTGTTGCAAATAGCCACGTTTACCTCACTCACACAAACAACCGTCAAATGGAGACTGCATACGGGGCGCAAACACCTCTCCCGCAAACTTCTCCAGAGACAAGACGGAGAGGAAAATTGATCATGGACAAAACCACAAAGCGTGAAATCCGGCGAATCTGCCAGATGCTCAAAGAAATTTATGCGTTTGCGGAAGACCGGGAAATGGAGGAAGCACTCCCTAATATCGTCGAGCGATACAACGGCGTTGTGCGTCATCTTCAAGAGAAAGAAATTCTTTCCGGGGGGCTTTTTCGGCTTCTGGGAGAAGAGGGAGGGGTGGGGAGTGTCAGTTTTGATCAGGTTGCAGTAGAAATCCGAATGTTGATGGGCTACCTGCACGAGATTGAAAACGAAAAAGAAGAGGACGGAGATCGTAAATCCAAAAATGTGGACTTCGGGCCTATTATTGCTCTCGCGCCTTTTCTGGAACAGGGCGTCCTCAAAGAATTGATTGATTTGCACCTTCTCGGCAACAATCTAAAAGAGGAAAAACCGAAAGAGGAAAAATTCACGGAAACAAGGTCTTCGGAATCGCCGGACTTGAGATCGCTAGCGGAGATGGCACCTCATCTCGACGCAAAAGACCTGGCTCGAATGTTGGAAGTTTGTCTTTCAAGTGGGCAATCCATTGATCCGAAATTGATTGCGGAGATTGCGCCACACATGGACAGGCAGGAACTAGGACGACTTCTACATCGCTATGTGCCGGGGTGGTTTGGAGAGAAAGCGGAAGAGCCTGTTGTTGCCACGCCCGTCAAGCCCACTCCCTCTCCCGGCACTGATCTAACTTCGGTTGCTTCTCAGCCGTCCTCCTGGGAAAAGCCGGATTTCTAAAGAAAGGTGAAAAACTTCCCTTTCTGAAAGCAATCTCTCATCGTATAAAGGGGGGTTGCTTTCATTTGCACAGAAGACACAATGATCGAGTGGCATTGTACTTGCAACCAGTTGAGGAAAATAATCCGTTTTCAATTGAGCAACCGCAGAGGACGGAGCAATAAGGAAGACATGACAAAAACAAACCACGAACGAAGAACAATGAAAAACAAAGCCTTTACCCTAATTGAACTGCTTGTAGTAATCGCCATTATCGCGGTGCTGGCGGCGATCCTCTTTCCGATTTTTGCACAGGCACGGGAAGCGGCTCGAAAGACAACCTGCGTCTCGAATCTCAAGCAAATTTCAACCGGGCTTCTCCTGTACGCGCAAGACTTTGACGAAACGTTTCCTTCCGATGTCAGTCTGCCCCCGGTCAATGGCGGTACGGATAACACTTTTTCCTACGATAGACAACTCAATCCCTATCTCAAAAACGATGCGGTCTACGTGTGTCCAAGTGATACCTCGGAGCGAGTTGAGGAGGGTGTATGGGACGGCAACTACCGGGGCAAACGTCTTAAACGCTCCTACAGCATCGTAAATACTCTCAAAACTCAAGAGGGATTGGACCGCAACGAAAAAGACGATAAAAACACGGGAATACTGGCGCGTCCGTTCGCGGAAGTCCAACAAAGTGCCGAAACAATCGCTTTTGCGGAGAGTTGGGGAACCTGGCGAAAAGGGGCGGTTTCTGTCTCGGATAATATCATGGCGGCAGGGAACGGCTCAACATTGCTCGATTGCGACGCCTGGAAATTGCCGGGACGTAAGAAGACAGGCAACGATCCGATAGATCAATTTGCGCCCTGTAGCGACTTTGCCCTCTTAACAAATTTGCCCGCAAAGGGACATATCGAACAGGGCAATTATGCGTTTCTCGATGGACACGCCAAATCAATGAGGTGGGTGCAAATACGAACGAATGACTTCCGGCTGTTCAAGATGGTGAAGCCTGTCAAAACCTACACCCCATAAAGCACCCCGTGAAGAGCGTAAAAGGGAGACCGGGTTGAAACCAAGATTGCTCCGTGCCTTAAATGGTACGGAGCAATTTTCATCTCTCGGAAGTGGGTTAGGGCTTCTTTTTGTTTTTGCGGGGGGTCAATGCGTGATTGATGTCTTTCGAGATGCGATTGATCCCGTGGTTCGCGTTTTTGGAGAGGTTGTCGGCGTGTTTGCCGGGACTCTTCTTCGGATCGGGCGTCACCTGTCGTACCGTGTGATCCGTTTTCCGTGCTTTTTTCAGTTTCGTAATTTCGTTTTTGGGAGCAGCTTTCTTCTTTTTGGTCTTCTGCGCCTCGGCTTGGGACGCAAAGGAAGTCGTGTAAAGGGCTAACGCAAGTAGCCAGGGGGTAAGTTTCATAAGTTTCTCCTGTGAAAAGTCTAGGTTAAGCGAGCATATCGGATCTAAGGACGAGTAAAACCGAAGCAGGGTTCCGAAGATAGGGACTAAGGGAAAGTAAAAGCAATCCTCTCCCGTTTTTTTATTCGACCTGCCGCTTGCTACTGGAGGCGGCAGGTCGATTGTACTCTGGTCAGCGCGAAACACAGTTTTCGGTGCGGTCAGGCGCTCGAATGTCCTACCAGCACTGGAAGCGTTGACGAGCCGAAACTGACGTTGTACTTGCGGGCAAAGGTAAGTTTGTCCTCCTCAAAGTGAAGCGTGAACGTCATCAGGTAGGGAGTTTTATAAAGGCAGATTTGCAGGGCGAGTGTGTCTTCCGAAGTCCAGATGCCGCGTATCGCCGTGTTCTCATCCAGTCCGGGGATCAGCGTTGTCTTGCCTTTCGCCCAGTCTCCCAGGTGTCCCTCGGCTTTGTGTTCACCCCGCGCATCCCGCAATTTGATCGCGAGACGCTCCTCTGAAAACGTCAGCGTGAGGGATTGCACCTTTCCTTCATTTTCCTCAAAGGTGAAGGTTTTCCCGGAAACACGGGGCGCAATTGAGGACGTGAGTTTACCTTCAAGCACCGGAACCGCAAGGGCTTTGATCGTTTTGTTAAGATCTACGGTTGGCTTTGTGGAAAAGGGTTCGGATTTCATGGCGGGGAGAAGATGCTCCCATGCCGCCATCAAGACCGCCTGCATATCGCCGACGCCGCTTGTGATCGCCAATACCGCGTCCTGTTCCGGCATGACGACGCAATACTGCCCGAACGCACCGTCGCCGCGATAATTGCCATGAAGACAACGCCAGAATTGATAGCCGTATCCTTGAGACCAGTCGCTTGCGTTTGCGGGGTCGCCGTTGGAGATGTGCTTTGCAGTCGCTTTTTCAATCCATGTTGCCGGGATCACCCTCTGTCCGTTCCAGACGCCTTTTTGGAGGTAGGTTTGCCCGAACTTCGCAATGTCCTCAGTTTTGATCGCCAGACCCCAACCCCCGGTATTGATGCCTTTCGGACACACTTCCCACGTTGCTCCCTCGATGCCGAGTGGGGTGAGAAGACGTGGCGTTAGATACTCCAGCACGGTCTTGCCGACGGTTTTTTGCACGATAGCCGAAAGCAGATAGGTCGCCGCGCTGTTGTAGACGAATTTGCTACCGGGCGCGTGTTCGACGGGCAGTGACAAAAAGCCTTTTACCCAGTCGCCGTCCTTATCTTCGCGTGTGGGGCCTGTTGCGTCTTTGTCGTGTCCGGTAGACATCATCAGCAGATGTTCGACGCGCATTGCCGCAAGATTGGCACCTACTTTGGAG
>JACMPS010000496.1 GCA_014377395.1 Chthonomonadaceae bacterium | reverse complement strand
GATCCTGAAAGACAAAGACCGCGTGATTGTTCCCTCGAAAGTCTCACAGGGAAACGGCGTGATTTCTGTTGGCGGCGAGGTTTCCAAGCCCCAACTCAATATCCCGATCCGTACCTCTCCCGCCATGACGGTGCGCGAAGTCGTCAACCTCGTTGGTGGAACCACCTCGGTGGCAAACCGCAAAGCGATCACGATTCGCCGTCCTTCGATTGAGCGTCCTCTTGTGATTGACCTTGACAAAGCCGAGCAGGGCGATCCCGTCAACAACATCGAACTACGTCCCGATGATGTCATCTATGTCGAGCGACTTGAAAATAACGCCTATATCAATGTTAACGGTGGCTTTGTAAAGACAGGCAAGTTCATTTACGACAAGCGTACCACGCTCACACAGGCTGTCTCTGAAGCAGGGGGTCCCGCTCCCTTCGCCAAGATCAAAGACGGACAAATTTATCGTCACCCGGACAATGACCCGAAGAATAGCCGAGTCATCCCCTTTAACTGGGAACAGATCAGCAAGGGGAAATCTCCCGACGTTGAGTTACTTCCCGGCGACTCAGTGTTTATTTCGCCCGGTGTGCCGCCTGCACCTCGTGCCGATGTCTTCTCCTACCTGAACGGACTAAGTTCACTTTCGTTCATCTACAGTAACTTCACCGGCGCACGACGCTTCTAAAAAGAAAGTGGGGAAGCACCGAGATTTGTTCTCGGTGCTTTCTCTCTCACATTTCCCTATGGCAGTTCCTCTCACCGTTGCGCCCCTTGCGCCCCCCCTTTCCGTGCGTGTTTCGCTCATTGTTTCGTGCCTCCTTTTGCTCTTTTTCGCTCACCAATCCTTTGCTTATTGCCCGGACGACGCTTTTATTACCTATCGCTACTCGCAAAATCTTGCAAACGGTTTCGGTCCCGTTTTCAATCCGGGTCTTGCGGAACACGTCGAGGGTTTTTCCTGTCCGCTTTATATGTTGCTCATTGCGATTTTGATTAAGTTGCCGCTTGGGATTGATCTGCTTTTTCGTGCCAAACTCATTGGCGTTGTTTTCGGTCTCTTGACGCTGATCGTGGCACAGCGTCTTGCAGAACAACTGAAGTTTCCTCGCTGGGCGGTTTGTGCAGTTCCCCTTGTGACGGCGGTTCATGCCTCGCTTTCGATCAGTTGTGTTGATGGCATGGAAACTGTGCTTGGATCGTTGCTGACAACCTCCGCCGCGCTGTGGTTTCTTCGCGCTTTTTCCTCTAAAAGTGAGAGCGAAGATGAAAACGAAACGCCCCAACTCAAGCGAGAAGAGGGGTCACGGGCGGCACTTTATGCGGGATTATTGTTTGCGGGGTGTGCGTTGACTCGCCCGGAAGGATTGCTCGGTGGGCTGTTCGCGTTGATCGCTCTTCTCGTAGTGCGGAAAGGAAAAGTGGGAAAGGACGGGCTTCGCTTTGCGCTTGCGTTTTTAGTTCCTGTCGTGCTTTACTTTGTCTGGCGACGCTTTTATTACGGCTTGTGGCTTCCCAACACCTACTATGCAAAGGGTGCACCTCTTGACGAAGCCTTTACAAAGGGAGCACCGTACCTCCTTAAAACCTTTTTTGTGGTGCTGAATGAAAGCGTTGCGCTGGCGACTGCCGGGGGAATCTGGTGGCTTCTGGCGATCACTGGAGCGATTGGAGAGCGAGCGAAACGCTTTCCCGCCCTTGTTTTGCCGCTGATTCTGGTAGCGCAGATGATCTTCGTGATTCGTTCCGGCGGCGACTGGATGGGGGGGTGGCGCTACATGGCGGTGGCAATGCCGATTGGAATGATCCTGGCGATTGCCGGGTTAATCGAAGTCGGATTGTGGCTACCGGGCAAAGCGGGCGAAACCTCTTCACTCGCGAAAGGAATTGGGATCGCCGGGACGCTGTTGTTGCTGGGCTTCGGGCTGTGGGGGCAGATTTCGTACTGGACAACAGAGAAGTCGGGGTATCTCTCGTGGGCAAGCCGGGGCTATACTTTCGACACGCGCAAACTCTTAAAAGGTCGGCTTCTGCAGCGAGCGGTGGAGATTGCGGACAGGGTAAACGCCGTGATCCCTCCCGGCAAAACGATTGCTTATACCGAAATGGGAGTGACCCCTTTTTACTGCCCGAAGCACTTTTTTCTCGATTGTGACGGGCTAACCGATAGCGGCGTCGCCTCGCTTCCCGGCGTCAAGCACACACAAATCGGGGTGAAAGACACTTATACCTCTACAGCAGGGATTGTCGGGGCTTACCTCAAGGACGTTCGCAAGCCCGACTATCTGATGCTCAGCACTTCTACTCCTCACGGCACCCCCTTTTTAGACCCGGGTCCCGCCCTTGACGGGGCTTACGAGGTGATTTCCACGTCTTCCGTTTTCAGCGACACGCCGGAAAGCGACTTGTATCTGGTGATTTGGAAACGGATTTGATGTTCTCCCGGAAGAGCGATGCAAGCGAGAGTGAAACGTCCCCACCCTGATTTCGCCCACTCAGCCCTCCCCCAAAATCCGGGAGAGGGGAGTCAAGGCAAACGCCCTCGCCCCTTTATTCTCCTTCTCAACACTTAACGCTCAAGACTTAACACTTTCCACTTTTTCTTGTCTGTGCCGAAACGGGAAGAGTTGGCGTATAATTTCGTATGTCCTCTTCTCCATTACCTACGCTGACCGAGTTGAACGATCCTGCTTTTGTTGCGCCGTCTCAGGCGGAAACGGCGCGAGCAACGTTGTCTGTTCTCATGCCAGTTTACAACGAGCGGCAGACTCTCCCCGGTTTGCTGGAGCGAATCGCTTCCGTTTCTCTCTCCACGCAATTAATTCTGGTGGATGACGGCTCGACCGACGGCACCCGCGAGTGGTTGCAGAGCGAAGTAGAGGGAAAACGGGAGGGCGTACAGGTCTTTTATCATCCTGAGAACAGGGGGAAGGGAGCCGCAATTCGCACGGCGATTCCCTTTGCAACAGGGACTTTTTGCATTGTGCAGGACGGTGATCTCGAATATGATCCGCAGGACTATCGGCAGATCGTGGAGGCGTTTGGGCAGGAAGGCGTAAGCGTCGTTTATGGCTCCCGGTTTCTGGCGGGGTTGCCCTCGATGCGTCCCGCGAATCGCCTTGTGAACAAGTTGCTGGCGGGCATGGTGCGTGTTCTTTACAGGTCTCCGATGACCGATGAGGCGACGTGTTACAAAGCCTTTCGCACAGAGGTTTTGCAGGGAATACCGCTACAATGCCGTCGTTTCGAGTTTTGCCCGGAGGTGACGGCGAAAGTGTTGCGGCGGGGATACCGGATTGTCGAGGTCTCGATTCAGTACAAAGCGCGAAGCATGGCGGAGGGCAAGAAAATCCGTTGGACAGACGGGGTGAGTGCGATCTGGAACCTGATTCGGTGGCGCTTTGGGAAGTTCTGAGAGATTGAGGCACGAATTTTCTTTCAGCGGGTACTAAAAAAACGCGGCGGAATAAATGCCCTTTTGGCGGCTATGCCGTTCCAAGTTTATCCAACCGTGGACATCACTATAGCGTAATTCGCCTGTTTCCGATCCAAAAACAGGCTTTTTCAACATCTTCTGAGACCCAGACGCCCGAAATGCTTGCGAGGCAAGAAAAATTCTCAGCACAAACGGAATGCCTCGAACTGATTTTCGATGGTGTGAGGGTAGATTTCATGAGTGGAATAAAAATAAAGTGGAAATTTTTGCGTAGACATGAGTAAACATATACCTGCCGGCGTACTATTATTGTAGAGGACAGATCGAAAGCGTTTAATTTGATTTGCGGTGAGGGGTGACAACATGGACACGGGGAGGGAACGAGAGGCGGCAGCAATGCCGCCTCTTTCTGTTGCGGAGCGGTTTCGGGAGGAAATGGTGTCGTGGGACGCGATGTTGAAATCGGCGTTTCGGGTGCCACCTTACAGTCCCGATGCGTTTTTGATCGCACATGGCGGCTACGAATTGTATGATCTGATGATGACGGATGCGATGGTACGGGCGGCGATCAACACGAAACGGTTTGCCCTTCTGTCAAAGCCGTGGTCGGTGTTTGCGGCAAGTGACGGAGCGGTGGGCAAGCCGTCGGGGAAAGCCATTGAGATTCGTGATTTCGTGGAAAGCAGTTTGCGGGAGATTCGGGGAGCGGACGGGATCACGCGGGATTTTCGACAGGTGCTGTTCAGTTTGATGTCGGCATTTTTTCGTGGGTTTTCGCTTTCCGAGGTGGTGTGGCGGTTGGAGGAAAGCGGAAAGTGGCGGGGCAAGTTTCGGTTGGCGGCGATCAAGTCGAAGCACCCGCGACAAATCGGGTTTGAGGTAGACGACTTTCTGAACATCGAGCGCATCGTCAGCCAAACTCCGATGAATGGGCGAGTGACGGTTCCGCGTGAAAAGTGTTTGTTGTACGTGTACCACGCGCAGGAAGAGTCGCCGTATGGCAGTTCGGATTTGCGGAGCGTGTACAAGCACTGGTGGTCGAAAGACACGCTGGTGAAGTTCTGGAACTTGCATTTACAGCGATTCGGAACTCCTATGGTCTTTGCACAAGTGGCGGGCGATGGTTCGCAAATTCTGGAAACGTTGCAAGCGATGCAAGCCGATGCGAGCGCTGTTTTCCCTCGTGAGGTGACGCCGCAGATTTTGCAGGCGTCGGGGGCGGGAAGCGAAGGGTTTCTGGGGGCGGTGGACTGGCACAATCAGCAGATCGCACAGGGAATTTTGCTTCAGACGCTGACGAGCGGCGAGGGGGCGCGGGTGGGTTCGCTTGCGTTGGGGCAGGTGCATTTCAGCATTCTGCTCTATGCACTGGAGAACGCCAAGCAGGACATTGAGGCGGCAATCAACACGCAGTTGATCCGTCCTCTTGTGGATTACAACTTTGTGGGAGCAAGGGAGGCGGGGCTTTACCCGTCTTTTTCGCTGGGCAACATGAACGAACGCGACCTGCCGAAACTGGCGTCCGCCTACGATGTGCTTTTCAAGCATGGCGTAGTCAGTGGGCGCGAACCGTCGGTGCGAGAACTTTTCGATTTACCGCCAATGGAGTGAGGGGAAAGTGTTGAGAAGATTACCTCATGCGAAGAAGCGGGGAGGGGAAAGAGAAGAAATAAATCCCTGAGTTTTTATGAGACAACTATTTATTGACATGAACTCGTTTTTTGCGAGTGTAGAGCAACAAGAGAACCCGCATTTACGGGGAAAGCCGTTGATTGTGGCTCCTCTGCTGACCGATTCGACGTGTGCGATTGCGGCGTCATACGAGGCGAAGGCACTGGGGATTTCGACGGGGACACCCGTGAAGACGGCAAAGCGGATTTGTCCGCAGATCACGGTACTCGAAGCGCGACCCGACGTTTATGTGGACTATCACCGGGAGATTGTCGAGACGCTGAACGAGTTTTTCGTGGCGATCAAGGTGCTGTCGGTGGATGAGATGGCGTGTCGGGTGTCGAGCGTTTGCAGGACGAGGGAGGAAGAGGAAAGGCTGGGGAGAGAAGTCAAGAAAAGGCTCAATGAGAGAGTCGGGACCATGATGAAGTGTTCGGTGGGAGTAGGCGACAATGTGTTTCTGGCGAAGGTGGCTTCGGAAACGAAAAAGCCGGACGGTTTGACAATCTGGCGGGATGAGGAGGCGGCGCAAGGGTTGCGCCGCCTTTCGCTTTTGGACTTGCCGGGGATCGGCTCACGCATGGCGACGCGGTTGGAGCAGCACGGAATCAGGACGACGCGGCAGTTGATGGAGCGTGATGTGATTGCTCTTCGGCGGGCATGGGGAAGTGTGGCGGGTGCGCGGTGGTGGTTTATGTTGCGGGGAAGTCAGGAGGCGGATTATGGGATGTATGAGCGTGACGAGCGGAAGTCGGTGGGTCATTCTCATGTGTTGCCGCCGGAATTTCGGACGCAGGTAGGAGCCGAACAAATTCTGGTTCGGTTGCTCTCGAAAGCGTTAAAGCGATTGCGGGGGTACGGGCAGTCGGCAACGGGCATCGAACTGCAAATCACTTATCGTCATCGAGACACGTTCGAGAAAAGAGCGTGGCGAGTGGGAAGTCGTAAGCATCTCCCTGCGAACGAGGAGACGACGTGGTTGCCGATTGTACGAGGCTTGTTGCAGAAAGGAAAGGGATTATCTCAAGCAAAGACGCAAAGGCGCGAAGAGGTTCCGTTTCCCGCTCGTCCGGGGTGCTGGGAACCGATAGGCGCGGCGATACGATTGGGGGGATTGATCCACTGTCGGGACATGAACTTGAGTTTATTTGAGGACCCGATAGAGCGGACTTATCTCTGGAATGTCGTAGATGCGATTAATGCCACAAAGGGGTATGTGCTGGACATTGCAAGTGTTTACGGGTTGCGCGAGGAGGCTCCGCAACGGATTTCGTTTGGGGGAGAAGTGTTGAGTGTTGAGAAGGAGTGTGGAAAGTGCAGACGCGGGGAGGGAAGTCCGGGAAATGGTTTGATAGAATTCCCCTTACGAAAAGCGCAAAGTGAATCCACCGGGGAATGAATTCCCCGGCAACAAAAGCGCAAAGTCCACCTGCGTGGACTCCAGAAATTGCGGCGAATCCCTGATTTCAAGTGGTGAGAAGTGGAGGTAGTACAAAATGGAGCGTGTCTGGAAGTTTTCGGAAGACAATGCGATAGTCGAGCGGGAGTGCTTGCTGTTTGAGGCAGGCGATTACCCGGATAAGGGGGTGACGGTGACGGAGGAAGACCTGAAAGAGATCGTCCTCAACTCGGCAAAGGAGGTTCCGGTGAAGATCGAGCATCTGACGGAGTCTCCTTTTGATCGTGTCCTGGGGGTGGTAACAGGGTTGCGGGCGATAGGCTCGCAATTGTGGGGAACGTTGCGTCAGTCAAAAGACGCCTGGGACTTGATGCAACGTGCGGGGGTACGTTCTCTTTCGGTGGGACTGGACATGACGCGCAAGCGAATTGTGGAAACGTCGCTGGTATGTCGCCCGCGTGTGGCGAGGGCGCAGGTGTTTCATCGGGAAGATTTGCGGGCGGGACGTGAAAGACCCGATACGTCTTTGCTGAGGTTTAAGATCGGGTTGGAACGGGGAGAGGAAATCAAAATGATCCAGGGAGTGAGACGGGCGGCGGAAGGGTTTCGGGCTTCGGTGTCACAGTTGCTGACTGACCTGAAGGCAGTTGAGGAAGACGCACCAACGGAGGGCTTTGCCGACTTTGCACAGGAGCGTGAGGCGATGACACGCGAACGAGCGGAGTTTCGTGAGGCGCGCGTGACACAGACTTTGCTGGATTGGAAACGCGCGGGACTGTTGCGAGGCAACGAGACGGCAGAATTGAGTGCGCGGGTTTTGTTGCTTTCCGGCGAGGGTTCGGTGGTGCAGTTTGGAGAAGGACAGGTTTTGGTGAGTGACCTGTTCTCTCGATTTGTTGAGGCGAACGGCGTGGTGATTCCGATGGGCGAGCGTATCCCGGCTTCACCGGAGCGAGGTGAGGGGGGACACGGTGCAAGGGCGCGATTGGTGGAGCTTGCCGAGACGCGAGCGCAGACCGAGGGTGTTTCGCTGGCAGTCGCTTTCGCGGCGACGGCGAACGCGCATCCCGATCTGGCACAACGGGCGCGGGAGGAGTAGGGGGAAAGTGTCAAGTATTGAGAAGGAGACGGGGGCAACTGATTCCTCCCCTTTATGCAAGGGGGATGTTAGGAGGGGGTTCGTATTTGTCTTCTCTCCCCCCTATCGCGTCCGAAGGACGCCTTCACCAACGGTGCTTAGCGGCGGTTTTGAGACCGTTGATGAAATCAATACCGTTGATGAACCCCACCCCAATCCTCCCTTTGCATGAGGGGAGGGAGTAGATACAAGTTCAATTTCAGGGTAGAGGAGAAAAAAATGGCAAAACAGACAGTGATTCTGGCGAAGACGTTTTCGGCGGATAGCGGCGTGAACGGAATCGGGCAGTGTGTGGTGATGTCGAGCGTGAACCCCGGCAATGTGGCGTTGCCGGGGGCGGCACTGGCGGTCAAGTTTGTGGGGGTGACGATGGAACCGATCCCCTCGAACACGACGACAAATGCGATTTCGGTGCAGACAGCAGGAATCGCGCAGGTGCAAACCGATGGCACGGCGGCGATTGTGGCGGGGGATTATCTCGCAATTGCGAATGTGAGCGGACAGGTGAAGACGGTGGTTCCTGCGTCCGGCACGATCTCGCGGCAACTGATCGGGGTGGCTCTTAATAGCGTTACCTCGACGGCGGGGCTACTGGTTGATCTGTTGATTCAGCCGATGGTTTACGTCGGGGCGTAATTCGGTTGAAAGGGTACAAACTCAACGATTTGAGTGTGATCATTCGGGCATGACAATGGGTCTGACAAACCCGGTGCGAAGAAAAGTGCGACAAGAGAGGACAGGCAAACATTATGCCTACTGTGGGACAGGTTCATATTGATCAGGCGTTGACGGCAATTTCGGTCGGTTATCGTAATCCGACGTATGTGGCGGACGCGGTGTTGCCGGTGGTCTCGGTGACAAAACGGAGCAACAAATACTTTCTGTATCGTCGGGAAGATTTTCTGTCGCCCTCACCGAGTTCGGGGGTGGGCATGGCATCTTTGCGGCGTCCGGGAACGGAAGCGGCGGAACTGGACTACACGCTTTCGACGCAAAACTACAGCGCGGAGGAGTACGCCTACCGGGGCTTTGTGGCGGATGCAGAAGCGGCGGCTTCGGACAATCCGCTTCAGGCGGACATGGATCAGTCGCTTCAGTTGACCGAGCGATTGCTTCTCGACAATGAGATCGCGGTTGCAAATCTTGCTTCTAAACGAGCGAATTACCCGGCGGCAAACAAAGTGGCGTTGACGACGGGAGGGGCAGGGACAAGCTGGGCGCAGTACGCTTCCGTCAACAGCACACCTTTCACGGACATCAAAAACGGGAAACTGGCGGTCATTCGCGGCATTGCTCGTGAACCTAATACGATGGTGGTGTCGGTGGACGCGGCGCGAACGCTGGCGGATCACCCGAACCTGAAAGACCTCGTGAAATACACGCATCAAGACGCACTGACCATTTCGGGCTTGCCGAAAGTAATGCGCGGTCTGGCGATCATTGAGGGTGCAACGCAGAAGAACACGGCTTCGGAAGGGGCAATTTATTCGGGCGGTAATGTGTGGGCGGCGGACGATGGCACGGCGATGGCTTTGATTTTCTATCGCCCTGACATCCCTACCCTCCGCACGGTCAGTCTGGGCTACACGTTCGAGGCTCCCGACGATGCAACCGGGGCGCGGGGCGTGGCGGTGCGTCGCTGGCGCGAAGAAAGACGCAAAGGAACGATGTTGGAAGCGGCGTTCTTGCGTGACTGGCGACTGATCGCAGTGGACGGCTCCGGCTTGGCGGTCGGTGGCTATCTGATCACAAGCGCAACCGTTTAACTCAGGTGGTAGGGATTAGGGAGAGTAAACCGCCGGGACGCAACGGAACTCAGGGAGAAATGCGGATTTTACTGCCCGCTACGCTAGAAACACAGAGGCACAGAGAGAATACGGAGAGGAGAGAAGAGGGCAAGATAAGCATCAATTCATGTCCTTTTCTTTCCTCTTCGCATTTTAATCTGTGGATAAATCTCTTCCGGCTTTTCTGTGTTCCCGGCGGCTCGGTGGCTCTGATCTTGGAGGGGGGCAAAATGAGACCGGATTACGCGGCGGTAATGGTAGTGAGCGCGGTGACGGGCAAGTGGGAATTGCTGAGTGTGAAGGGGCGTGTAGTTGTGTTCGATACGGCTCAGGTGGCGTGGGAATGGTTG
>JACMPS010000495.1 GCA_014377395.1 Chthonomonadaceae bacterium | reverse complement strand
GCTCCGAATTAATGTTGTTGCGACCGTCTGCGAAGTAAGCCGAGGCAAGTTTAGATGTACTTCCGGGCAGTGTTGTACTGCTGTCGGCAATAACGCTCAGATTTCCACTCTGTGACAGATAGACCCCCTCTCCACCATTGGAGGTAGGTGCGCCCGTAAACGCCACCTGATCCCCGTTGGCGATTAGCGAACCTCCGAAGTGGTCAAAGCGTCTGCCGTCATTTGGAATTCGAGTCCGTGTATCTGCGATTTTCGTAATCGTTCCGCTATTGGATTGATAGATGCCTGACGGATCAAAGAAATCGGATTTATAACCTGCGAAAGTGAGGGTATTGCCTGACATAACGGGGAGACCCGGGTACACGCTCGATCCGTTTGCCAGTGTAAGCGGAGATTCGGAGAGAAGTGGGGTGAACCGCCAATCGGTGGGGGTTTGTGCCGAGAGGCAAATGGAAAGAGAAAACAAAAGCATCATCGGTGCAACGGTACGGGCGAATCGGTTCATGGCATAGTTTCCTTTTCATCTTTTCGGCGAACAGTGAACTCTCACCCCTTAAGATACCCCCGAACTCTGAAAAGTTTATTGTGGATTGTCCCTTTCGCGATTTTAATTTCGGACTTGCCCGATTTACCAATATCCCCTCTCTCTGTGCTATACTTTCCCCTATCGAACCCCTGCGGACACCGCAAGCAAACAGCCCAAAATTCGAGATTTGGAGAGCGTTCCCACCCATGAGCGAAACCGCCTTTTCTACTGACACCCTTACAATCCAGCCGGGAAACGTCAACAGCATTCTTGCAACGGATTGTGGTTCCACCACCACCAAAGCGATCCTGATTCAGCGCAATGCGGAGGGTGAGTACCGCCTGACACACCGAGGAGAAGCCCCCACCACTGTCGAAGCACCTTTCGACGATGTGACGGTTGGCGTGACAAACGCCGTGCGCGAAATCGAAGAGTTGAGCGGCAAACGGATTGCCGGGGAAACGGGCAAACCGATGACCCCGGAATCGGAGCCGAATGTTGGTGTAGACCTCTACCTTTCGACGAGTAGCGCGGGGGGCGGTCTGCAAATGACGGTGGCGGGCGTCGTCAAAGAGATGAGTGCGGAAAGCGCACAACGTGCCGCTCTCGGAGCCGGGGCAATCGTGATTGATACCATTGCGGTCAATGACGGGCGCAAAGAATTTCAGCGTGTGGAGCGATTGCGACAATTACGCCCGGATATGATTTTGTTTGCAGGAGGAACGGACGGCGGCACGGTGACGCACCTTGTTGAAATGGCGGAAATGCTGGTGGCTGCCGACCCGAAACCGCGTCTTGGAATCGGGTTGGCGTTGCCCGTGATCTATGCCGGGAACAAACAAGCCTATAAAGAGGTAGCAGCACTTATCGAGACCAAAGTTTCCTTGCGGCAGGTGGAGAATCTTCGTCCTGCGATGGATCGGGAAAACCTGCTTCCTGCCCGTGAAGCCATCCACGAACTCTTTCTTGAACACGTCATGCAACAGGCTCCCGGCTACTCAAAACTTTCTTCGTGGACTTCGACGGGCATTATGTCCACTCCTAACGCCGTCGGCAAGATCATGGAAACGATTGCCAGAGAACGCAAAATCTCCGTTCTCGGCGTGGACATCGGCGGGGCAACAACAGACGTATTTTCGGTGTTTTCAGGCATTTTCAACCGCACGGTTTCTGCGAATCTTGGAATGTCCTACTCAATTTGCAATGTGCTGACGGAGGCGGGCGTCGGGAACATCAAACGCTGGCTACCGTTTAACGTCTCTGATGCCGACCTGCGAAACCAATTGCGAAACAAGATGATCCGCCCGACCACTATTCCGCAACGTTTGATTGATTTGCAGATCGAACAGGCGGTTTCACGAGAAGCACTTTCCCTCGCGTTTATTCATCACAAGTCGCTTGCACGAGGCTTGACCGGGGTTGGCTCGGACAAGTCCAACATTGATATTTTCAATCGAGGCAACACGGGAAATACGCTCGTGAACATGATGCAACTGGATATGATTGTCGGTTCCGGCGGGGTTCTCTCCCATGCGCCGCGCCGCGAACAATCCGCCCTGATGATGATGGATGCTTACGCTCCCGAAGGTGTGACATTGCTCACCGTGGACTCGATTTTTATGATGCCGCAACTCGGCGTTCTTTCGACGGTTCACCCGGAGGCGGCAACTCAGGTTTTCGAGCGGGACTGTCTGATTTATCTGGGAACCTGTATCGCTCCGGTAGGAACCGGTAAGGAAAAGGAGGGAGAGCCTTGCGTCACCGTTGAGTTCGGAGGGAAAACCGAAGCCATTCCTTTCGGCAAAATTGTGGTTTATCCGCTTGGTTTTAAGGTAGGAAATGACGGCGATCCGCAAACGGCGCAAATCGTGGTGACGCCGACCAAAAACTTCGACCTCGGATTCGGCAAAGGCAAGGAACTGCGGCGCACCGTGCAGGGCGGCGTCTCAGGTGTGATCATTGACACGCGGGGGCGTCCGCTTGTCATGCCTACTGACGACACGGCACGCATCGCAAAGTTGAAAGAATGGTTTGCCGCCATGAACATCCCGGTGGCGGAAGAGAAAAGTTAAGAGATGTCCAGTACAAAGGCTTCATCACTCACTTTTGTGAAAATGGCGGAATGGCATTTGCTCAAGGGCAAACAACTGCAAGCAATGACTTTGACTTCGCTCTTGCAAAGGTTCGATTTTTTTGCGCTTGCGACTGAAAAAGGGGAACAGGTCAGCAATCTCATCAAATGCGCTACAGATGAATTTCTTAGAAACTCTCAACAAGAGTTGTGGAGCGGATTAGAAGAAAAAGTAGAGGGTATGACACGCACCGAACTTCTGGAAACACTCCAAAGTTCGACGCCTGAGCGAACCTACTACAAAACCGCCTGCGCGAACTTTGTTAATCGTGCAAGCAAAGAATTTCTGAACGAGTTTGCGAAAAGAAGACGGGGGAATCGATTGGGAAAAATAGTCGTCTTCAATAGCGGAGTTGCTCAGCCCCGATTAAAGCAGTCAGAGTAGCGGAGAGGGTAGAAGATCATGATAAAGACAGTTACGCTTGATAAAACCTCAGTGAAACATTGGAGCCTGGAAGAATTTTATGGGCTTTACAGGGCAGGGTTTGCCACAAAGCAAAGTGAACTTATCGAAGGCGAGATTATCGAACCCATGCCAACTTTCTCCTTTCACGCTTATCTGGTGAGATTTCTCGGTAGTTGGCTTCGCGCTCTATTCGGTGAACTCTATGTCAGCGAAGAAAAGCCCCTGCGTATCGAAGAGGTCAATGGGCGGGAGAGCGAACCGCTACCCGACCTCGCCGTTCACGTCGTCCCCTACACGGCACTCAAGTTTCGTCACCTCTTACCCGAAGAAACAAGGTTGATCGTCGAAATTTCCTACTCGACTCGAACCTATGATCTGGAGCGCAAAGCCCCATTGTATGCGCGTGCTGGGATCGGAGAATACTGGGTGGTGGACGTGCAGGGTCGCCAAGTCGTCGTGCATCGTGACCCGCAAGATGGCAACTATTCGAGCGTTACGTCCTACACCGAAACCGGAGAAGTTTCAACATTCCTGCACCCCGAAGCGCGACTTTCGGTCAGCGAATTGTTGCCGCCAATCGGTATGATCATTGAGTAAGCATCGAGTAAGCCTCCATCCATTTTAGAGAAGACGAGCAAGGCAAGCGAACGGAGGTCTTTACAATGATTGCAGAACACCCGACAAAAAAATGGAGCATTGAAGAGTTTCATCGTCTTGGCGAAACGGAACCCTGGGCAAAACACTGTGAACTGATCGAGGGAGACTTAATCCGAAAAATGCCCGAAGGCAACCTGCACGTTTATCTTGTCAACATCTTGATTCAGTGGTTGCGTCAAACTTTCGGGTACGAATATGTGCGGCAAGAAGACCCCTTACGTTATCAGGACGATAGAAACGAGGAGAGCGAACCGCAACCCGATGCCACCGTGTTGAAATTTCACCTCAGCGCATACCTTGACAAAAACCCTGGTGGAGACAATGTTCTTTTCGTTGCCGAGGTTGCCGAGTCCACGCTTCAAGATGATCTCGTTAGAAAAGCGGCACTCTATGCCCGCGCCGACTTTCCTGAATACTGGGTGTTGGACATTTCAGGGCGACAAATTTATGTACATCGAGAATCGAGGGAAGGACGCTATACGAGCCTTGAAATCTACGGGCAAGAGCAGACCGTTTCTCTTCTCTCGAAACCCGAAATCCACGTCGAAGTAAAAACTTTGTTTCCTCCTGAAACAGAATTAGTCTAAAATTAGGAGTAGGAATGCGTCGTAGTTTGTTTTCATTATTGCGTTGCCCCACCGGATGCGAAGAGGAATTGTACGCTCAGGTTTACTCGGAAACCGATGGAAAAGTCGATTCGGCAACCCTGATTTGTACCACCTGTGAAGCCCACTACCCCATAGAAGCGGGCATCGCCCGGATGTTGCCGCAAACGCTCCTAAAGGCGGAAGACGAAGAAGCCTCTCGCAAGCGGCGGGAAATGGCGGCGCGTGATGCACAGGTTAACTCTTACGACAAAATGAAGGGGCTGGCACTTTTCGGAAAAATCGAAATTCCCGTCACACTTTCGCAAATGAATCTTCATGCAGGTGACGTACTCTTAGAAGCGGGTTGCGGAACAGGGCGAATGACCCCCGTTTTTGCAAAGCGTTGCAAGACACTTTTCGCGGCGGACTTCTCGTTTGCATCGCTGAAAGTCTGTGCGGAAAAACTGGAACGACAGGGAATCAACAATGTTGATCTGGTTCAGGCAGACGTTTGCGCCCTGCCCTTCAAGACGACTTTGTTCTCGAAAACCGTATCGTGTCAGGTTTTGGAACATCTTCCTACCCCGCAAGCCCGCGCACAGATGATCTCTGAGATTGCTCGTGTCACACAGGCGGGCGGGCGTATCGTGATCTCGGCTTATCAGCACTCACTTTTCACCCGGCTTTTCGGGGAGAAAGAGGGAGAGCATGAGGGCGGCATTTATTATTATCGCTTTTCGCGAAAAGAACTGCGGCATTTGCTGGCAGAGCAAGTCAATGTGCATCGAATGACAGGCGCACTGGTGTACCATTACCTTGCCCGTTGCGAAAAATCCTGACGCATTCTCCCTTATCTTCCTTTAGTTACTTCCTTTAATCAAAAAGAGGTGAAAGAGAATAGCGCGAGCAATCTTCCATGAACACAGACTCCACTTCAGAGGTTTCAGAACCTAATCCCTTTCCACGCCCTGAAAAAAAGGCAACGCTCAAACTCGGTCAACGCGAACTCAGCCTACTTTCTATCGGCGTTGTTGCTCTTGTGGTGCTTGCCCTGCTCATGGGCGGCTATCGTGCCTTCCGCAACTTCAAATCACAGCGCGACATTGTACTGAATCAGAGCAACCTGCACTCGCTTTTCACGGCACTTCAACTTTATTCCGCCGACTATGAGGGGAAACTGCCCCCGGCGGATCACTGGCTCGATGCGATTGCAGGCTATATTTCCGTGCCGCAGGGAACTCCCAATGGCAAAGAAGGGCTTTTGCAGGGTCCCAGCGATGGCGAACCCGTCAATTACGTCTACAATGATGACGCAGAGGGGTATAATCTAGAACCGAAACCGGCAAAAGAAGACCGGCAACGTCTGATTGCTCCCAAGTACCTGCCCCTTTTGATCGAACGCATCGGGGTTGCCCGGAACACACACGAGAAAATGGCGGTTCCCGGCTCTCCTTCTGGCGATGACGCTTTTGCAAAATCGCTTCAATTTCCACATTACACCAACGATCCCGACAACGCAACAACGGTTGTTTTGTTTGCAAACGGAAATATCCAACGCTACATCAAGCGTGACTTCAAGAAGTAATCATTCTGGTTTCGATTCGAGAGTTGCCCGGAGTTAGACTTTTGGTTTACTCTGCGTTCCGCCGTGCGTCTTTCGGACGTAACTACCCTTTCGTTTCTATTTACCCGCTCAGGAGACTTTGCCCTTTTGGGAACCGCATACACCCCCGGACTGAAAGTCAGTGGACACACCATTATCGAAAAAACCCGCCGTTTGCCCCTGAAAGGCACGGTACTGGTCAAAGAGGGAACGATTGTTTCGCCTGGTATGGTGGTGGCGCGTACCGAACTTCCCGGCAATATGCTGACGATCAAACTGGCGGAGCGCATGGGAATCGAGCCAAAGGACGTGCCTGAAACTCTTAAAATCAAAATGGGAGACTCAGTGCGTCAGGGCGATCTGATTGCCGAGTCAAAGGGGCTGTTCGGCAAGTATTTCAAGAGCGAATTCAAGTCGCCCTACACCGGAACCGTCGAGATTATTTCTCAGGTGACGGGACATATCGGGATTCGGGAAGCCCCTACCCCGGTTGAAAAAGACGCCTACATCGAAGGCGTCGTGACAAAAGTAATCGAAGGTGAAGGCGTTGTCGTCACCTGTGAGGGTGCCTTAATTCAAGGTATTTTCGGCGTCGGCGGGGAGCGTCAGGGCAAAATAGCGATTCTCGGCATCGAAGGAATCACGCCGGAACGTTTGACGGAAGCGCACAGGGGGTGTATTGTAGTCGGTGGCGGAACCGTTTCGGGGGCGTCTCTCAAGCGGGCGGCGGAAGTAGGTGCAATTGGAATTGTTTGCGGCGGTGTGATTGATCGGGAATTGATGGATTATCTCGCGGAAGCCTTGAATCAGCCGGGTTATGACATCGGTGTGGCGATTACGGGGCAAGAGCCAATTGCGTTTACTCTCGTCATCACAGAGGGCTTCGGCACAATCCAGATGGCGAATCGCACCTACAAACTTCTGGAATCACTCGAAGGACAGGTTGCTTCAATCAACGGCGCGACTCAAATTCGAGCGGGTGTCATTCGCCCCGAAGTCATCGTACCACGCACGGGAGCTAATGCAACCACAGGATTGATCGAAGAAGTCGAAGGAAACACACTCGACATCGGTACGCCGATTCGGGTGATTCGAGAGCCTTATTTCGGGTTGCTCGGTCTTGTATCGGGGTTGCCGCAGGAACTCGTCAGGGTCGAATCGGAAACGCTGGTGCGTGTTCTGGAAGCAAAACTCGATGATGGACGCACTGTCACGGTTCCCCGCGCCAACGTCGAAATTATTCAGACAAGTTAAGAATTTGCCTCTTACGCAGAACAAAGTCGGCGGAATAAATGCCCTTCTAGCGGCTTCGCCGTTCCGAATTCACACAATCGCGGACATAGACGTAGCGTTATCAGTCTGAAAATAAATCAACCCCGGCTGCTATTTCACTTCGCCCGCATTGGCGCAGGCATTTACACTCGTTCAGGTAGAATGACTCTATGCGCTCACTTGTCGTCACCCGGCTTGCCCTCCCTTTTCTGCTTTCCTGTACTCTCCTCATGCCGTTTGCGGGGTGTCGCTCTCCTTTGTCAAGCACAGTAGGCACAACGCAAGGAAGTTTGCCTGGTCTCGGCGATTTGCCACAGCCTCCTCCACTTCGTGGAATTGTCCTGCACCACTCCCAATCTCCCGGCATCTGGAGGGGCGTCAAAATTGACGCTGAACGCCTCAACGACATTCACCGTGAAACGCACCCGGATTGGCTTCTCGAATGGGAAGGGAAAAAGTATTATATTGGCTACCACTACGTGATTTTGCCCGATGGAACGATTGAAAAGGGACGCCCGGAATCGGCTCCGGGTGCTCACGCCCGCACCTACAACGGCTGGTTCGGGATTTGCCTGATCGGTTCTTTCGACTCGCATCATCGGCAGTTCAATCCCTCCTACCCCACTTTCGCACAGGAAAATTCGCTGGTTGAATTGTGCAAAGATTTGATGTTGCGCTATCATATTCCCTGGGAATTGGTTAAGCGACATGGCGACGTGAATGACACGGACTGCCCCGGAAATCGTTTCCCTTATGAGGCAATCGTGGATGAGTTGCGAACTTTCGCCCTCTTGCACCGGGAGGAAATTCCGCCGCCGCCCGACGATTTCCGGATTGTGAAGCCACCGCCGCTTCACAATCACCGTTCCGAGCATTAAAGAGGAAAAGCGTTAAGTGGTGAGGATTAAGTGGTGAGTTGGAGGCTTACTCTCTTATTCGCTCTCCTTTTCTCTTCCCCTTGCATTTCTCTGAGCCTCTGTGTCTCTAGCGTAGCGGGTGGTATAAGTAGCGGGTGGTATAACAGGAATGGGAAAGCAGGAAACCGTGACGAAAACGGTGAATAGGCGTCCTATAGAAAGGTGTCTGTGGTTTCTCGGACGCTTTACCCCTTTCCCGAATTTTGTTTCTACAGGAGAATTCAACGTGAATGTTTCTAAAAACGTAGCAAGGGTCGCTACGCTCGGCTCTCTGCTGGTGGTCTTTGCCGCACATAATGCGGAGGCGCAACGCACCCGCCGTACCACAAAGTCGGCTTCCACAAAGACAGTGGCGATCTCGAAAGACCCGAAAAAGGCTTGCCTTGCCGTCGTGGACGCCTGGGAAAAAGCCTACACGCGCAAAGACGCAAAGTACCTGATTAACACGCTCATGGTGCCTTCCTCCGACAATGCTGTGTTGGAGAAACGCTACCAGTGGCTACGCGGCTACGGGCCCAACGACCTGCCGGGGAGCGTTCACCCGCCCATTCTGTTCAAGACCTCCAAAGGGTCTTTTGTCCCGAAATCCTATAAAGTCCTGTCCACAACGAAACTCGATGCGACTCATTATGACATTGCCGTGCAGGAACTCGGAACCTACAGCGACGAGGACGGACTGTTCAAGGTGGATCGCAACCGCCATATCAAACTCACTTTGAGCAAAGGCAAATGGTGGGTGATGGACTATTATCTCGCTGACAGCCCCGAAGATTATGGCTTTTACGTGGATGACATTCGCGACAAAGTCACACTCGTTAAAGGGAAGTAAACGCACTTGTCTCAGAATCCGCAACACATTATCAATCACCTCGGCGAAGAGGAGGCGCGGTTTGCCGGAGCGGTCATTCCGCCCATCGTGCAATCCTCCCTTTTCGTCTTTCCCGATGTCGCTTCACGGGAGGGCAATTATCGCATTGATGACGAAGCCAACGCGGACACACTTGCAGGAGGCGGGCTTTCCAATCGCTACGACTACACCCGCGTCTGCAACCCCACCACCGATCTGGCGGAAAAGAAAATCGCGGCGTTGGAGGGGGGCGAGGCGGCGCGTTGTTTCGGAAGTGGAATGGGGGCGGTTTCGGCGGCGATTCTCTCCTGCGTGAAGGCAGGAGATCACATTATTGCTCCTGAAACGGTTTATGGACCCACCCGGCTTTTCTTCGAGAAGTACCTGCCCCGTTTCGGCATCTCTACGACGCTTGTCAATGGGAGTCGCCTCGAAGACTTCTCAGAGAATTTAAAGGCGAATACGACGCTGATCTTTCTAGAGTCCCCTTCGAGCGTCGTGATGCTTCAACAAGACCTTGCCGGAGTCGCACAACTGGCAAAGGCACACGGTGCCTCGACGGTGATTGACAACTCCTGGGCGTCTCCCCTTTTCCAGAAACCGCTCCTGATGGGGATTGATCTT
>JACMPS010000494.1 GCA_014377395.1 Chthonomonadaceae bacterium | reverse complement strand
TGATGCGGGACACGCGGAGCGATTAGGCATTTTTATCGGTCTTTGGGCACCGACATTTTTCATTCTTTCGGACAAATATGGGCGTGAATCTACCCGCTAATTGCTTTTTTTCGTATGAGATAGAGTGATTAAAACAGTTTTGCAAGAAGTCAACTTTGACCAAGAAAAGACGGTTATCCCGCTTGCACGCCTAGCCGAATTGCCTCCCCGTACCCGTGTCACCTCCGCCCTGCTCGATGTGAAAACGATCTACCATGAGGAAGGCATAGAAGCCTTTGCACGAGGGCAAGAGGTCTTAACTCGGTTTCCTGACGCGACTCGAATCATCGTGCCTTCGCACCTGCAAATCCCGGAACTCAGCGAAGATTCAGGGCGCATCAAAGACTGGATTTCCACCAAACGCACCACCCTTGTGCTGGGCGTGAAGAAAACCCTGAAATGTGCGCCCTACGAGCGTTCCTGCGATTTCGTGGCTCCCTCGCAAAGCAATGGCTGTGCAATGTCCTGCGCCTATTGCTATGTGGCGCGACGCAAAGGCTTTGCAAATCCGGTTACCGTTTTCGTGAACATCGAGCAAATTTGTGCGACGATCTCCAAGCACGCTGAGTCGCAAGGCATGAAATTGACCCCGACACAGGCGGATGAGGATGATCACGTTTACGAACTCGGAACCAACTCCGATTGCGCCGCCGACGCTCTTATTTCCAACAACCTCAAGGATATGGTGTCTCTGTTTCGCCGGGTTCCGAACGCGAAAGGAACCTTCGCGACGAAATACGTCAACCGAACTTTGCTCGATTACGATCCTCAACGCAAAACAAGGATTCGCTTTTCCCTGATGCCGCAGAAAATTTCGCGTCGGGTGGATATTCGTACCTCTCCCATTTCTGCGAGGATTGATGCGATCAATGACTTTGTGGGAGCGGGGTGGGAGGTAAACGTCAATTTCGCTCCGGTGATCGTTTATGACGGGTGGCTCGAAGATTACGCAGAACTTTTCGAGGAAGTTGAGGCAAAACTAAACCCGAAATCAAAAGCACAAATGAGTGCCGAAATTGCGTTTCTCACCCATAATGCCGACCTTCACGAGATCAATTTGCAATGGCATCCGAAAGGGGAGGAACTGCTCTGGCGTCCCGATCTACAAGAAACGAAGATCAGTGGAACCGGAGGCGAGAACCTGCGCTATCGCCTTTCGATCAAGCGGGGCTTTGTCGAGCAATTCACTACTCTTCTGCAAGAGAAAATGCCCTGGTGTCGCATCCGGTACGCCTTCTGAAAACCCTATAAGGTGTGCTGAAAACGTAATGGATTTTGGCGGGTACGGCGGGAATGGCTTCGCCGTTTCGAGTTTGTTCAATTGCAGGCGGAATACAAAAAAAATCCGTTCATAATTTTGTCAGAACCCTGATTTTTCACTCATGTTATGCACTACCCCTTCTTTAGAGACAGAGAAGTAAGCCCACCCTGATCTCGTCCAATCAGCCCCCATCCCCAACCCCTCCCCAAAATCCGGGAGAGGGGAAGCAATATAAATGCCCGTTTTTTCTGTACTTCCCTCTTTTTTCTTTCGCCTTTGTGTCTTTGCGTGAGAAGATTTCCTCTCTCCCTGTATTTTCTCTGTACCTCTGTGTCTCTAACGAAGTGAGTGGTAGATTTTTCTCTTTGTGTAGAGTGAGCCTCTAACTGTACATAGGCTTTTGTGGCCAGCCCGGAGGTGAATCCTCGAAATCCTCCTGACGACCATAGGGCGTTGTATCGAGAAGTGGATAGGCGTCGGTAAGTGCCTCGACTCCCCGTCCATAAGTGGAATAAGTGTGAAAAAGTTCATTCTCCAATCGGAAGAAAACGCTTAAACCCTGACTCTCCCCTTCCTCAAGGGTTGCGCGGAAATCGGCGTTAAACTCGCTCCCGAACGAAGAATACCAGGGAATGTGTCAGCCCTGACGCGCCCCGTAGGCCTCCAGTTTGGGGAGGGGAGCGCGTGAAACAAGCACGAAATTCGTATCGCGCTCATTCAGCATCGAGAGGTCTCCAATGGCGTTGACAAAGCCGGTGCAACCCATACAGCCGTCGTCCAATGCCGGATCGAACATAAAGTGATAGATGATCAGTTGGCGGCGGTCAGCAAACAATGCTTTCAGCCCTACCTTGCCCTCTTGTCCCTCGAAAACGTAGTCCTTTTCGATCTTGACCATCGGCAGCTTGCGACGCTCTGCGTTCACGGCGTCTTTTCTGCGAGTCAGTGCTTTTTCCTCCGCAAGCAAACTCTCTCGCGCTACCCTCCATTCTTCAACCGAAACGATTTTCGGGTGTGCAATCTTGTGATTCATCA